>URIX01000043.1 GCA_900547975.1 uncultured Eubacteriales bacterium
AGGCTCGCCGCCGTTGCGGCTCGTGGTTCGTCTTCGAACGGGCAGAGTAGTAGCATAAGAACGCTTCGAACGAGTGAGCGTTTAACCGCTTGCGTGCAATGCACGACCTCACCAAGCAAGCACTCGCACGGAATTGCGATTTGAGTTCTTACCCGTCTTATTTTGAGAGCAAAGAGGGCTTGCGCGGTTAGTGATTGCAAAAACAAGTGCGGTGTCAAGCAATAAACTTCGTTTTTTGCTTTCACCGCAACGCCGTTTGAGCAATGCTTCGCGGACGGCGGTTTCATCTCGTCTTCGAAAAGGCACATACCGTTAATAAGTACGCTCCGAATAAGTTTCGGATTAAGGCTTCGCCTTCCTCAATTATTAATTATTCATTATTAATTATTAATTTCTCTTACTTTTCTTTATATTTTTTTAAGTTGAAAATCATTGTATCTATGTTATAATCTATCCATAAATATATTTGAGGTGAACGATGAGTTTCAATATTTTGCTTGCGGAAGACGACGAGGATATAGTCAAACTGCTTAAACTTTATCTCGAAAACGAAGGCTTCGTTACGTTCCGTGCGAAGGACGGCGTTGATGCGGGTGAGATTTTCGACAAGGAAAAAATCGACCTCGCACTCGTCGATATTATGATGCCCAGAATGAACGGATACGAATTGACCAAATATATCCGTCAAAAGAGCAATATCCCCATTATCATTCTTTCGGCGGCGCAACTCGACAGCGACAAAATTTTGGGACTCAATCTCGGCGCGGACGATTATATGGTCAAGCCGTTCAATCCCCTCGAACTCATTGCGCGCATAAACGCGAACTTGCGCCGTTTCTACAAATTCGGCAACGCGCAGGACGAGGACACGGGCAAAATCACCATAGGCGAACTGACCCTCGACACCAACACGCTCACCCTTGAAAAGAGGGGCGTTCCCGTCAATCTCACCGCAACAGAGTATAAGATTTTGCTTATGCTTATGAAGTCGCCGGGTAGGGTGTTCACAAAAATGCAGATATACGAAGAAGTCAACGGCGACTACTACGCAAACGACGACAACACTATGATGGTGCATATCTCCAACATTCGCGACAAAATCGAGGACGACCCGAAAAATCCGCGTTACATAAAGACGTTAAGAGGTCTCGGATATAAGATTGAAAAACAATAAACCGCACAAAAACGATGATTATGAGTTACAAAACGGTGTTTTAAGTGCCGATTGTGACGATAATCGTAAAAAAAACGGGCGCAATAAAAGAATTAAAAACGCGCCGCACATCGACAACGCAAGTTTTCTTGCGTTGCTTATTCGCAGTTTCGTTTCCTTTTCGCTGATTATAATTCTGGGCGTTGTTGCCATATTTATTTTGGTAAACTGGGCGTTTTCGCCAAACGGCATAAACATACGGCAAAAGAATATTTCCGACTATAAATCCTATCTCGAAAGCGGCAACTATCAAAAGATTCCGTCAAACAAAATTCTCGGCGACAACGGGTGGCTCGAAGTTGTTACGGCGGACGGGAACACCGTTTATTCCACTCGCGCCGAAAGCGGCGTTTACACGCAAGGCGAACTCGATTGCATAGTCCGCTACAACGTCGGCGAAACGAGAGAAGTGCACAATTTCAAACTCGCAACCGACAAGTATAACTACCTTGTCACCATAAGTTACAACGACAGCAAGGGCAATCCGCAAGAGCGTTACTATCTTTTGAGCAAGGGTGAGGACGGGTTGTACCGTATCGTTTCATCGTCCATTTCCACGACAAAAACGAGTTTTACGCAACAAGAGTACGAATACCTCACCTACAATGCCGTACATTCCGAACAAATGTTGTATCGCCTTTCCTTTAAGGGTGCGGACGGGGTGGATTATTACGCCGTTTTCCTCAGCGAAAACGAAAACAACACTGCCGTCGTGTATTTGTTAATCGTGGTTATCGTGCTTTGTATTCTCGCATTGTTTGCGACGGTTATGGTGTTTTACGTTCGCTACATCAACAAGCACGTCCAAAAACCGCTTGCGGTGCTGTCCTACGCAATGACGACGTTCCCGTCGAAAGAAAAGCACGAGCATTTGAACTACAAAGGCTCGAAAGAGTTTGAACACCTTTACGACAGTTTCAACGAAATGGTGGATCTTCTCGACGCGAGCGAGCAGCAAAAACTTGCGCTCGAAGCGGACAAGCAACGTATGCTTGCAGGATTGTCGCACGACCTGAAAACCCCTGTCACCATAATTCAAGGCTTCACGAAAGCGATAAAAGACGGTTTGGTGAGCGACGAGGACAAGCAAAAGTATTTGCAGATAATCCTTACCAAATCCGACCAAATGGTCGCGCTCATCAATCAATTTTACGAGTACAATAAACTCGAACACCCCGACTTCGCGCTTGACAAAAAACCTTGCGACGTTGCGGAACTTGCAAGAAGTTTCCTTGCGGGAATATACGACGAGTTCGAGATACGCGGCTACAACCTCGACGCACAGATTTGCGAAGAACGCCTCGTTTGCGACTTGGACAAAGGGCAGTTTTTGCGCGTGTTCGAGAACATAACGGGCAATTTCTTCAAGTACACGCCGAAGGGTTCGACGTTGCTTTTCAGTGTTAAAAGAGAAGAAAACAAGGTGAAAATCGCAATCGCGGACAACGGACTCGGCATAAACGAGGAATCGAAAAAAGACGTGTTCGAGGCGTTCGCGGTGGGCGAAAAATCCCGCAACAATCAAGGCTCGGGACTCGGACTTGCCGTTTGCAAAAAAATCGTCACTATGCACGGCGGAAACATCGAACTTGCAAAAGAGCCTATAAAGGGTTACAACACCGAATTCGATATTACGCTCGATTTAAGCGAGGATTCGCAAAAATGATTACAGCAAAAGTGCCTGCAAAACTCAATCTGTCGCTTGCCGTAACGGGCAAAAGAGGGAATATGCACACCCTCGATATGATTATGTATCCGTATGAAAAATTTGAGGATATAGTCGAGTTTTGCCCCGTCGACGGAAAAGTCGGGTTCGACGTGTTCGTAAAGGGCGGTTTCGACGGCTTGGACGAGGAAAGATTTTTTGCTTTTGCACGCGACAAATTCGACGCAATCGCAAACCGTTTGCAAGTGGGTGGAAAAATCGAAATTTTCAAAGGCGTACCCCTCGGAGCAGGGCTCGGCGGCTCGTCGGCGACGATTGCGTGCGTGTATAAAGCCGCAATCGAATATCTGCGCGAAAAAGGTCAAAATATGTCGTTAGATGTCGAGTTCTTGCTATCTTTGGGCAGCGACGTGCCGTATATGGTTCAGGGCGGCGTATGCCGCGTTTCGGGAGTGGGCGAAGTCATAGAGAAACTGGAAAGCGATGGCAGAATCGAGGTGTGCGAGATTATCGCAAAGGGCGGAAGCGACAGCGGAAAATGCTATAAACTGCTCGACGAACTGTGCGGCGAAAAATTCGACGTCGCAAACGTTCCGACGACGGTTGCCGAAGCAATCGAAGTTGCGAGAAACGACCTTTTTGAGCCTGCCTGTATTCTCAATCCGCAAATAAAAGACGCTTGCGACGAGTTGAAAGAAAGAGGATTCGACAAAATTTTTATGTCGGGAAGCGGAAGCACCGTTTTTGCGATTTCGGGTTTCGCAAAATAAAAACATCACAAAAGTACGAAATAAAGTTTGTTTTTTAACATTTTTTACGAAATGATTTTTGTAAATTGCGCATTTTTGCAAAAAATTTACATTTTAACTCTTGTATGCGCGCGTGCTTTTTGTTATAATAAGCGTAAATAATATTAGAAGTATATCCTTGATTGATAAGGGATTTGCTTTTGGAGAAGGTAATGGCAAAACAAAATGACAGTTATGCAAGTTATTTGTTCCACGAAGGGACGAATTATCAAGCGCATAAGATGTTCTCGCCCGTTCCGAGTGCAAAAGACGGCGTAGACGGTTGGGATTTCGCCGTATGGGCACCCAACGCCGCATCCGTTTCGGTCGTGGGCGATTTTAACGACTGGGACGTAAACGCCAATCGTATGCAGAAACAAGACGACGGCGTATGGACGGCTTTCGTTGCCGGCGCAACGCAATTTCAATCGTACAAATACGCGATAACGTCCGAGAGCGGCGAAACCGTCTTTAAGTGCGACCCTTACGGATTGCATTTCGAGACCGCGCCCGCAAACGCTTCCAAACTTTATGACATTTCGGGCTACCGCTGGAAAGACAAAAAGTGGATGAGAGAAAGGGAAAACTACAACCCCTACGGCTCGCCTATCAACATCTACGAGATTCATTTCGGCTCGTGGAAGAAGTATGCCGACGGCAACTACATCAATTACAGCGCGATGGCGGACGAACTCATCCCTTACGTCAAAAAGATGGGCTATACGCACATCGAGGTTATGCCGCTCACCGAGTATCCTTTCGACGGAAGTTGGGGCTATCAGACGACGGGTATGTTTGCGCCGACTTCCCGCTACGGCACGCCGAAAGACCTTATGGAATTTGTCGACCGCTGTCATAGAGCGGGCATAGGCATTATTCTTGACTGGGTGCTTGCGCACTTCCCTCGCGACGAGCAAGGTTTGCGCCTTTTTGACGGCACGCCCCTTTACGAATACGCCGACCCTCGCAAGGGCGAGCATAAAGAGTGGGGCACAATGGTGTACGATTTCGGCAAAAACGAAGTCAAATCTTTCCTCATATCCGCGGCGATGTTCTGGTTTGACGTATACCACATCGACGGAATCCGTTGCGACGCGGTTGCGAGTATGCTCTATCTCGACTACGGCAGAAAAGACGGCGAGTGGGCACCCAACCAATACGGCGGAAATTACAACCTCGAAGCGAAAGATTTCTTAAAACAAATGAACACCGCAATACTTTCAAAGTATCACGGCGCGCTCACCATAGCCGAGGAAAGCACCGCTTATCCTATGATAACCAAGCCTGCCTACGACGGCGGACTCGGATTCAATTTCAAGTGGAATATGGGCTGGATGAACGACAGTTTGCATTATCTGTCCCTCGACCCGTTTTTCAGAAAAGACAATCACAACAACCTTACTTTCGCAATCACGTACGCATACAGCGAAAATTACATTCTTCCCGTTTCCCACGACGAAGTCGTACACGGCAAGTGCAGTATGATAAACAAAGTGCCGGGCGACTACGACCAAAAGTTCGAGGGACTCAAAGCGTTTTACGGCTTTATGATGGGACACCCCGGCAAGAAACTCAACTTTATGGGCAACGAGTTCGCGCAGTTCATCGAATGGAATTACGCCCAACAACTCGACTGGTTCTTGCTTGATTATCCGCGCCACCGCACCTTCCAAAAGTTTATGAAAGACCTCAACGCTTTCTATCTCGAAAACAAGGCGATGTGGCAACTCGACTGCACATACGACGGGTTCAAGTGGATAGTGGTGGACGACAATTCGCAAAACGTCGTATCCTTCATTCGCAAGGCGGCGGACGGCGAGTATGTCATATGCGTTGTCAACTTCTCGCCCGTCGAAAGACTCAAATACGTTATGGGCGTACCCGAGGGCGTGACGTACAGAGCGGATTTGTATTCCGCACTCAAAAAGTACGGCGGCGAGGAAGAAAGACGCCCCTCGTTCAGAGCGAGCGCGAAACCCTCGCACGGTTATCCGTATTCAATAAAAGTCAATATTCCCAAAAACTCTGTTATGTTTTTGAAGCCGGAATATAAGGAGGAAAAATAAATGAGCAAAATTTCCAAAAAGGAATGTATCGCAATGCTTCTTGCGGGCGGTCAGGGCACAAGACTGGGCGTGCTTACCTCGTCGGTCGCAAAACCCGCAGTGCCGTTCGGCGCAAAGTATCGCATCATCGATTTTCCGCTTTCCAACAGCATCAACAGCGGTATCGATACAATAGGCGTTCTCACGCAGTATCGTCCCTTCGAGTTACATCAATACATAGGCAACGGTCAGCCGTGGGATTTGGACAGACTCAGCGGCGGTATCTACGTTTTGCCGCCGTATATGGGCGCAAAATCGGGCGAGTGGTACAAAGGCACGGCGAACGCAATCTACCAAAATATAGACTTTATCGACAATTACAGCCCCGATTACGTCGTGATTCTGAGCGGCGACCACATCTACAAGATGGATTATCACGATATGCTCAAAGAACATAAACGCAACGGCGCGGACTGCACCATTGCCGTGCGCGACGTACCCATCGAGGAAGCAAGCCGCTTCGGTATTCTCAATCTCAAAAAGAACAGCAAACAAATCGAGGAATTCGAGGAAAAACCGAAGAATCCCAGAAGCACGAAGGCTTCTATGGGCATTTATATCTTCACTTGGGAAAAACTGCGCAAGTACCTCATCGAGGACGAAAACGACAAGGACAGCGAAAACGATTTCGGCAAAAATATCATTCCCAAAATGCTCGCGGACGGACAGAGAATGTACGCGTATCAATTTGACGGTTACTGGAAGGACGTCGGTACGATTTCGTCCTTGTGGGAAGCAAATATGGACGTTCTCAAGGGCGACGAGTTCAATCTCGACGACGACAAGTGGAAGATTTACGCGCGCAACAACGCCGAGCCGCCACACTACGTCGCGCCGACCGGCAACGTCATAAACTGCCTCGTCAGTGAAGGTACCGTAATCAACGGTACGGTCAAAAACAGCATAGTGTCCAACTCGGTCAAAATAGGCAAAGACGCGTATATCGAGGAATCCGTCATTATGCCCGGCGCGGTTATCGAAGACGGCGCGGACGTCAGATACTCGATCGTCGGCTGGAACGCGGTCGTCGGCAAAAACAGTATGGTCGGCGAAACGCTCGAGCATTGCAACCCGGGCGAGTGGAAAATCAGCGTCATCGCCCCGAACTACACTCTTGCACCGAACTCGGTTGTCGGCGCAAACGAAATGATAGGTTAAGGAGGGAAGAATATGAAAAACAATACGATGGGCGTTTTGTTCGCGTCCGACCCCGACAGCCATCTTAACGATTTGACAATCCATCGCACCACGGCTTCGTTGCCGTTTGCGGGAAGATACCGTCTTATCGACTTCACGCTGTCCAACCTCGTACACGCAAATATCACTACGATAGGCATCGTCACGCGCAACAACTATAATTCCCTTATGGACCACCTTCGTATGGGTCGCGACTGGGACTTGAACAGAAAAAACAGCGGTCTTACGCTTTTCCCGCCTTTTGCGTTCAACAGCGAGCATAAGGTTTACAAGGGCAAAATCGAAGCGTTGTTCAATCTGCGCGGCTATCTTTTGAACAACAACGAGGAATACGTCGTTATATCCAACACGAATATCGCTTGCAACATCGATTTTGACGAAATCGAGGCTTTCCACATCGAAAAGGGCGCGGATATAACCGTTCTCACCTACAAAACCGACGATATTACGCCGAGAAAACTCATTATTTCGTCGGACAAAAATCACCGTATCACCGATATGCGCTACGCGGTGGCAAGCGACACGGGCAAGCAACAATGCAATCTCAACGTCTACTTCATCAAGAAGGACTTGCTCATATCCCTTGTCGACAACGCATACGCGCACGGCTGCTACGACTTCGAAAAGGACATCCTTCAAGAAAACCTTTCCGAACTCTATATTATGAACTACGAGGTCAAGGAATACGTCGCCGTCATCGACCGTATCCCGACCTATTTCAAACGCAGTATGGACTTGCTCAAACCCGAAGTGAGAGACGCCTTGTTCTACAAACATTCCACCATTCTCACAAAGGTCAAGGACAGCGTTCCCGCAAGGTATAAAGGCGGCGCAAACGTCAAAAATTCAATCATCGCCGACGGTTGCGTCATCGACGGCACAGTCGAAAACTCCATTCTTTTCCGTTCCGTCAAGGTCGGCAAAGGCGCAGTCATTCGCAATTCCATCGTTATGGAAGACACTATCGTCATGGAAAACGCCTCTCTCGATTACACCATCACCGACAAGGACGTCATCATTCAGCCGGGACGTGTGTTGAGCGGGTATGAGACTTATCCGATGGTGGTCGTCAAAGGCAAAGTAATTTAATAATTTGCGCCGAATGCAAAACACTTGTCACCCATCTTTTCAAGATGGCTTGACAAATATTTTGGCGCAAACGTCCTGTCACAAACAAATCAGAGCATTTGTTTGTGACGTAAGGGGTTGCAACTTTGAGACGGCTCGGCAGTTGCAACGGCGGAAGTGGATGCTCACAACGATTCTTCGTCGTTGCATATTGTTCGGCTCCGCCTGTCTACGAGCAACGTTTGGGCGGCTTCGAATCCGAATGATTCGTTGTCATTCCGTCAATGTCGAGTGAGGAAACTTGCTTGCAAGGGTTTCCGAGCGATGATATTTTTGATGTGATTGTATTTGCACTTGTGCAAATAAAAGCCGTAGGCTTGCGCCAAAAGCGCAAAATCGCTGTTGAGCGTAAGCGTGGGAATCCAGCGAAGCGTAATGTGACTGACGTGCAAATATCACGCTTAAATATAGTGGATAAAGGTCACGCTCAAACAAACAAAATCGGGTGCGGGTGTTCCCGCCATCAATTATTAATTAATAATTATTCATTATTAATTAGCAAAGAGGACTGTTTATGAAAATTTTATTTGTTGCATCAGAAGCAATGCCGTTCGTCAGGTCGGGCGGCTTGGGCGACGTCGCCGGCGCGCTTCCGAAGGCTCTCAATGCGCTCGGTCACGATTGCAGAGTTATTATTCCTTTCTACAAAGAGGAAATCAAAGAAACTTATCGCGATTCGTTCAAGTTCGTCGCTTCGACGTTCGTCGATTTGAGTTGGCGTCGTCAATACTGCGGCGTTTACGAAGCGGTTTACGACGGCGTAACTTACTACTTCGTGGACAACGAGTATTATTTCAAGCGTAAAGGTCTTTACGGTCATTTCGACGACGGCGAACGCTTTGCGTTCTTCTCCAAAGCCGTTCTCGAAGCATTGCCGCTCATCGACTTTTATCCCGACGTGTTGCACGCAAACGACTGGCACACCGCGCTTACGCCCGTATTTCTCGACGTGTTTTATCGCGCAAGCGAGGACTATCAACGCATAAAGACGGTGTTCACAATCCACAATATCGAGTTCCAAGGCAAGTACGGCGACAGCCTCATTTGCGACATTCTCGGTTTGCCCGAATGGGCGCGCCCGCTCGTTATGAACGGCGATTGCGTAAACTATATGAAGGGCGGTATCGAATCCTCGAACGCCGTCACCACCGTCAGCGAAACGTACGCGCAAGAGATTCTCGACCCGTTCTATTCCTACGGACTCGAGGGTATACTTTCAAACCGCAGATACAAACTTCACGGCGTCGTCAACGGCATAGACCAAGTGCTTTACGACCCCAAGACCGACAAAAAACTTTTTGCGGACTACACCGTCAAAAACTACGCGGTCAAGAAGGCGGAAAACAAGAAGGCTCTTTGCGAGATGATAAACTTGCCGTTTAACGAAAATCGTCCGCTCATCGCAATGGTCACGAGACTCACCGAACAAAAGGGGCTCGACCTCGTGGGGGCGGTCATCGACGATATTATGCGCGCCGACGTTCAAGTGGTGGTTCTCGGCACGGGCGACTGGAAGTACGAAAATATGATTAAGTCCGTCGAGGAACGTCACCCCAACAAGTTCAGAGCCATTCTCGCGTTTTCAAGCGATTTGGCAAGCAAACTTTACGGCGCGAGCGATATGTTCCTTATGCCGTCCAAATTCGAGCCGTGCGGGCTTTCGCAACTCATCGCAATGCGTTACGGTTCGGTGCCGGTGGTTCGCGAAACGGGCGGACTCAAAGACACCGTGCCTGCGTACAATCCCGAAACGGGCGAGGGCAAAGGTTTCACGTTCAAGACCTACAACGCATACGATATGCTCGACGCGATTTGGCGCGCTTACGCAACCTACAACGACAAGGACAACTGGGACAATATCGTCAAAAACGATATGAAATCCAATTTCAGTTGGGAAGTCAGTGCCAAAAAGTATGTCGACATCTATCAAAATCTGTAAAAACTCGCTTTGCGGCAACGTCGCAAGGCTTCAAAAATAAAAAATAATTATCTTTCGTCCGGGGGGAAAGCGGAAGGAAGGAAAGGATATGAAATTCAACATTACGCAAAAGGAAATCAAAAACAGCATTTCCGGCGTGCTAACGAGTTATTTCGGCGTAAAACCCGAAGACGCAAGCAAAGCGCAAATCTACCGCGCAACTTGTATGGTCATTCGCGATTTGCTCACCAGCGAACGCGTAAACTTCAAAAAAGAGTGCCGTGCGCAGAACGCAAAACAAGTCTACTATATGTCGATGGAATTTTTGCTCGGCAGGTCGCTTCGCAACCATCTTTTCAATATGGGTATCACCGACGAGGTGACCAAAGCAGTTGAAAGTTTCGGCGTAAAGATGGACGAAATCTACGCTTTCGAGCCCGACGCGGGTCTCGGAAACGGCGGCCTCGGCAGACTTGCCGCAGCATATATGGATTCGCTCACGTCGTGCGATTATGCGGCAAACGGATTCTGCATTCTTTACGACTACGGCATTTTCAAGCAAGTCATCGTTGACGGTTGGCAACTCGAACAACCCGACGATTGGCTCAAAATGGGCGACGTTTGGCTCAATCCTCGTCCCGAAGAAACCTATCAGGTCAAGTTCGGCGGCGTTGTGGACCAAAACTGGCAAGACGGCAAACTCACCGTAACTCAAAGAGATTGCACCGTCGTCAACGCCGTGCCGTACGATATGAACGTATCCGGTTACGACACGAGCGCGGTCAACCGTTTGAGACTTTGGAAGTCGCAAGCGCCGCAAGATTTCGATATGGATATGTTCAGCAAGGGCGAATATATCAAGGCGAGCGCGGCAAAGGCTATGGCAGAGTCCATCAACAAAGTGCTTTATCCCGCCGACGACCACATCGAAGGCAAATCTTTGCGCCTTAAACAACAATACTTCTTCGTTTCGGCGTCCATTCAATCGATATTGCGCCGTCACCTGAAGTTCAATCCAAGCCTCGACAACCTCGCGGACAGAGTGGCAATCCACATCAACGACACGCACCCCACGCTTTGCATACCCGAACTTATGCGCCTTCTTCTCGACGAATACGGCTACGGTTGGGATCAGGCTTGGGACATCACCACGCACGTCATTTCCTACACCAACCACACCGTTATGGCGGAAGCGCTCGAAAAGTGGCCTCAAAGCCTTTTCCAAAGTCTGCTTCCTCGTATCTACCAAATCGTGCAGGAAATCAATCAACGCTTCTGCGGCGAGTTGTGGGCGTACTATCCCAACAACTGGGACGTGGTCAACCGCAACGCAATCCTTGCAAACGGTCAGGTCAAAATGGCAAATCTCTGCCTTGCGACTTCGCATACGATAAACGGCGTCAGCGCGTTGCATAGCGACATTCTCAAAAACGACGTTTTTGCGGATTACTATCGTATGCACCCCGAAAAATTCACCAACGTCACCAACGGCATTACGCACAGACGTTGGGTCGCGCAAGCAAATCCGCGCCTTGCGAGTTTATTAAACGAACTCATCGGCGACGGTTGGCTCAAAGACGCGGACAAATTGCAAGACTTGCAAAAGTATATGGGCGACAGACAAGTGCTTGACCGCCTTGCCGACATCAAACTTCAAAACAAGCAAGACCTTGCAAAATATATCCTCGAACACAATGGCGTAGAAGTCGATCCGAGCAGCATATTCGACGTACAGGTCAAGAGATTGCACGAGTACAAGCGTCAACTTCTCAACGCGCTAAATATCCTCGATCTCTATCTGCAAATCAAAGAGAATCCGAACCTCGACATCCATCCGCGCACGTTCATTTTCGGCGCGAAAGCGGCAAGCGCATACTATATGGCAAAGCAAATCATTCGCTTCATATGCGCGCTCGGTAATCTCGTCAACAACGATCCCGACGTCAAGGGCAAACTCAAAGTCGTGTTCCTTGAAAACTACCGCGTATCCCTTGCCGAAATCATTATGCCGGCGGCGGAAGTCAGCGAGCAAATCTCTCTTGCGGGTAAAGAGGCGAGCGGCACGGGCAATATGAAGTTTATGATAAACGGCGCGCTCACAATCGGCACGCTCGACGGCGCAAACGTGGAAATCCATTCCGAAGTCGGCGACGGCAACATCTTCCTTTTCGGTATGCTCGCAAACGAAGTCGAGGATTTGTGGCGCAGAGGTTACAATCCCTCGCACTATTATCAAACCAATCCGCGTATCAAACGCCTCATCGATACGCTTCGTCAAGGTGTCAACAACATATCTTTCGGTGAAATTGCGGACTCGCTCACGACCGGTCGCGGCGGTCAACCCGACAGTTATATGGTTCTTGCGGACTTTGACAGTTACTCGGCGGCGCAACGTCGCGTAAACGACACCTATCTCGACAAAGAAACGTGGAATCGTATGTCGCTTGTCAACATCGCAAAAGCAGGATTCTTTGCGGCAGACAGGTCCGTTGAGGAATACGCAACTCGCATCTGGAACCTCCAAAAAGTGCGTCATTGAGCGAATAACTGCGTCACGCGCACTCGTCTAAACAGTCACATACAAAAAGTATGCTTCTGTCTATACGAGTGCGGCGTTCCTTGTTCTTCATCTCAATGACACGCTTTTTGGGGACCGAGTGTAGGCTGAAAAAACAAGACGTGCGCCATTAAGCGACTAACCGTGTCACGCGCACTCGTCTAAACAGTCACATACAAAAAGTATGCTCCTGTCTATACGAGTGCGGCATTCCTTGTTCTTCATCTCAATGACACGCTTTTTGAGGACCGAGAGTAGGCTGAAAAAAAAGACGTGCGCCATTAAGCGACTAACCGTGTCACGTGCACTCGTCTAAACAGTCACATACAAAAAGTATGCTTCTGTCCATACAAGCGCGGCGTTCATTGCTCTTTATCTCAATGACACGCTTTTTGGGGACCGAGTGTAGGCTGAAAAAAAAAGACGTGCGCCATTAAGCGACTAACCGTGTCACGTGCACTCGTCTAAACAGTCACATACAAAAAGTATGCTCCTGTCCATACAAGCGCGGCGTTCATTGCTCTTTATCTCATTTGAGCACTTTTTTGGACCGAGTGTGGTTTGAAAAATAGAACGTGCGCGCCGTGCGCAATAATTAGTTTTGGGGTGCGGGGTAAAACATCGCCCTCAATTATTAATTATTCATTATCAATTAACCGTATGTACAATCCTTTGCTTCACAAAAAGCCGTACGGGGCGAGCGTTATAAATCAAGAAACGCGCATAACTTTCCCCGTTGACAACTCGCTTGGCATAAAGCGAGTTTTTGTCGTATTGCGCCAAGTTTTCGGCGAGGGTGGCGAAGTCGCGGGCGAGTCCTTGCGCTACGAATTGCCTTTGTTGCGTTGCGTGAACGGTCAGGACATTTTTGTCGGTTCTTTCGCGCTTTCGGCGTGGGGTATTTGGAAGTATCGCTTCGAGGGCGAGTTTGCAAACGGAGATTTGGCGTTCTTCGGCAGAGGACTCGACGGAACGGCAGTTTGCGGCGACTGGTTGCCCGAATGGCAGTTGACCGTAACGAAATGCGACTATAAAACGCCGATTTGGGCAAAACAAGGCGTAACTTATCAAATATTTGCCGACAGATTTTGCAAGGTCGGGGACAAGCCGTTCACAAAAAGAGGCAGATTGCACGCCGATTGGTACGAACGTCCCGACATCGCCGAAGACGGCAGAGACTATCGAGCGGACGACTTTTTCGGCGGTAATATCGAGGGCATAATCTCAAAACTCGATTATCTTCAATCGCTCGGCGTAACTTTGATTTATCTTTCGCCCGTGTTCGAGTCTTGCTCGAATCATCGTTACGATACGGGGGATTATCTGAAAATCGACCCGCTGTTCGGCACGGAAGAAGAATTTGAAAATCTCGTAAAAAAAGCCGACGAAAAGGGTATAAAAATTATGCTCGACGGCGTGTTTAACCACACGGGCTCGGACAGCAAGTATTTCAACAAAGAGGGAACGTATCCCGATTTGGGCGCATACCAAAGCAAGCAATCGCCGTACTTCGACTGGTACTATTTCACAAAGTATCCCGACGAATACGCGTGCTGGTGGGGTAGCACCGTCGTGCCGACCGTCAACAAGAGCGCGCAAGGATTTTGCGATTTGATTTTGGGCAAAAACGGCGTCATCGACAAGTGGTCGAAAGCGGGCGTAAAAGGCTGGCGACTCGACGTCGTAGACGAGTTGCCCGTCGATTTTACTAATAAACTTTGTTCGCGTATAAAGAGCGAGGGCGAGGATATGCTCGTTGTCGGCGAGGTTTGGGAAGACGCGTCGATAAAGATTGCGTACAGCGAATGGCGACCCTATTTTATGGGCGAGCAACTCGATTCGGTTATGAACTATCCTTTCAAGGAAGCGATTTTGGCGTACGCGCTCACGTGCGACAAAAATGCGTTTATATCCGATGTCACAACAATTTTAGAGCATTATCCCAAACAATCTCTCGACGTTCTTATGAACCTTGTGGGCAGCCACGACACCGCTCGCGCGATAACCGTTCTTTCGGGTGTAAAACCGCCTTATTCAAAGAAGAACAGAGCGGACTTTACGCTTTCTTGCGAACAGTACGACCTTGCAAAACGCAGACTAAAACTCGCAAGCGCGTTGCAGTATACCTTGCCGGGTGTCCCGTGCGTATTTTACGGCGACGAGGTCGGCAAACAAGGTTATGAAGACCCGCTCAATCGCGGAACGTATCCGTGGGGCAGAGAGGATACCGATTTGCTTGCGCATTATCGAAAACTCGGCGAATTGCGCCGCACTTTCGCACCGTATTTGCAAGGCGAAACGCATTTCGTACCCGACCCCGACAAACTTATTTTCGAGCGTGTTTGCGCCGACGGCGTATTGCGAGTAGAATCACAAGGTTTGTGGCTTTCGATAAGCGTAAACGGAAAAACAATTATGTTAATTAATAATGAATAATTAATAATTAATAATTGCGGAAGGCGGATTGCTAAAACGGCGTTGCGGTGAAAGCAACAAACGAAGTTTATTGCTTGGCACCGCACTTGTTCTCGCAATCACTAACCGCGCAAG
>URIX01000044.1 GCA_900547975.1 uncultured Eubacteriales bacterium
AACGAAGTTTATTGCTTGGCACCGCACTTGTTCTCGCAATCACTAACCGCGCAAGCCCTCTTTACTCTCAAAAATAAGACGGGCAAGAACTCAAATCGCAATTCCGTGCGAGTGCTTGCTTGGTGAGGGCGTGCTATGCACGCAAGCGGACAAATGCTCACTCATTCAAGGTGTACTTATAAACGGAATGTGCTAATTCGCAGACGGAACACGAGCCGCAAGGCGGCGAGAAAAGGGAGCGCCGAACTTTCGTCACGCACAAGCCCTTTTGCTTCAACTGCAACAGGTTGCAGTTGTTCGCCTTTGTGCTTTGCGTTCCTCGTCCCACACGCCAAAAACTACGCTTCCATCATATAACACACACATAAGTTCGCTTGTTTTTGACGTGCGGGAACCCTTGTGCGTGTAGTACAAGCGACTGCGCCGTCCGTTGGCCACTGCCTGGCGCACAAAGCGCAGTGGCATAACAAGGGGACGATACTTATCTATGTGAGTGCCGACTTCCCCTCTTGCGAACGATGTGCAATCTTGTAGAGAATTGGCGCAAGTTTGAGCAATAGGGGAAAGCCCGAAGGGAAGGGGTGATATGTTATTTTAGAGTACTCGAAGGTTACTTTTGTAGAGGAAGAATTACCCCCGTGAGGAAGGGAAAAAAGTTTTATAAAATTTTGAAAGATTGAGATTAAAAAAGCGATATATAAAAAGAAAGCACGCAATGGCGTGCCTTCTGTAAGCATAGCGACGTATGCGCCAAAGGCGCAAACACCAAGCAGATAATCTTGCGCAACTGCGGCTTGAGTTTTTGCCCGTCTTGTTTTGATAGCAAAGATTCTCTGCGCGGTTAGAGAGATTAAAAAAGCGATATATAAAAAGAAGGCACGCAATGGCGTGCCTTCTGTAAGCATAGCGACGTATGCGCCAAAGGCGCAAACACCAAGCAGATAATCTTGCGCAACTGCGGCTTGAGTTTTTGCCCGTCTTGTTTTGATAGCAAAGATTCTCTGCGCGGTTAGAGAGATTAAAAAAGCGATATATAAAAAGAAGGCACGCAATGGCGTGCCTTCTGTAAGCATATCGCTTTTTTAATCTGCGTCGAGCGCATCCAATCTGATTTGTTTCTTTTCCTCTTTGGTGAGTTTTCTGCCTTTGGTGAGTTGCTTGCTGTCGCCGTGTTTGACAAAGAACATCAACACGATTGCGATGACGATGCAAGCCGCGCTGTAAAGGAACAAATATTTGTTACCGCCTGCGTCCATAATCGCGCCGCCGATTGCGGGGGTGATTGCTTGCGCGGACATCGTTGCGACGTAGTAGTAACCTGTGTATTGACCGACCGTTTCCGCCGTCGAAAGTTCGGTGACCATCGGGAACGTGTTGACGTTTGCAATGATAAGGCCGAAGCCTGCGATGAGGTAGAACAGAGCGAACAGCACAGCGGGGATAGCCGCAACGTCGTTGGGTGCAACTGCGAAGCAGATAAGCACGAATGAAACGACTGCGAGTGCGAAGCCGATCATAATGGATTTTCTTCTGCCGATTTTTGCCGCCATATAACCGACGGGGATAAATGCGATTGCGCTTATGCCCATCGAAACGCCCGATATAATGGACGCAACGCCTGCGGAAAGGTTGAGTGCTTTCGTCGTGTAAATGGAAAGGTTGGACGAAACCGCGTTGTAGCCCATAAACCACATAAAGATGGAAGCGAGAATGAGCGCAAACGATTTGAGTCTGCCTTTTTCGAGGTCGTTTTTCGAGCCCCACCATTCTTTGGGGGACTGATGCTTTTTCTTCGTGTTTTCAACAACTTGTTTTGCAAAATCGAGAGTTTCGGGTGCGACTTCTTCTTTGGCCGTGCCGTTGACGATTTCTTGCACTTCGCCGTCGGGCTTGCTGTCGAGGTTGTATTCTGCGTCGCCTTCGGAAATGAGTTCTTCGGCAAATTTTTCCGCTTCGGGATTCTCGCCTTCCGCAAAGTCGTCGATTTCGTATTTTTTGCAGATTTCTTGGCATTTTGCAACCAACTTACGCTCGTTGACGAGAGCGAGGAATCCTGCCAGAAGCAAGAGCATACCCGCCGCAACCGAACCGAAGATGATGACGTAGTTTTCAAGGCGTTGACCGAACAGAACCACCGTGTAAATCAAAAACGCTATTGCGCCGCCGATACCGCCGCAAAGATTGATGATTGCGTTTGCTTGCGAGCGCAAAGGCTTGGGCGTGACGTCGGGCATAAGCGCGACTGCGGGGGAACGGAATGTTGCCATTGCGATAAGCACCAAAAGAAGAATGACCATATACACGACGAGGCTCTTGATGCCTGAACCGTCCTCGGCTTTTGTGCATTTTTCGTGAACCTCGTTGCTTATGTAGGTGTTCATACCTGCCGCAACGTATTTCTTGTAAGCGGCGTTGCTGTCAACGAGGTCTTGATACGTCTTGCCTTCGACGGGCGAGGCGGCAGACAAATCTTCGACGACGTTGCCGTCATAATAGTACGTCGTTGCGCCGAGCATATTGAGGACGGCTTTTTTGGATGTCATCTTGCCGTAGTAGCGCAAAGAAACGAAGTCTTCTCTTGTGACCTTATTATTGTTGAGATAGGTGAGGTCGCAATAGTTTGCGCTGCCTTCCTTGCCTGCGACTGCGTTGTCGTACCATTCTTCGAGAAGCGGTTGCATAAACGTGTCGCTGTCGAGTTGCGTTTCGATTTGAGTGGTGAGTTCTTCCGCTTTTGCTTGCTGTTTGAGTGTAGCAACGGGAACGAACACCATAAGCACTACCGCGCAAACCGTACCGATGACGATAAACGGCGTACGGCGACCCCATTTTTTGACGAGTTTGCCGTGAGCGTTGTCGCTGAGTTTGCCGAAAAGCGGCAACATAAAGAGGGACAAGAGGTTGTCAAGACCCATAATGATACCGCGCGCCCAACTCGGCAAGCCGTATGCGTGTTCCAAAAGAAGGGGAACGACAAAGTCGTATGCCGTCCAAAACAGCATAATGATTGCAAACGCAAAGCCGACCTTGAAGGTCTGCGGATAGTCGAGTTTGAGAGGCGGTCTGCCTTTCTCGTCGAGTACTGGTGCGGGTTTTTCCTTTTTACTCATAATAATCTCCTACAACAGAATATCCGTAAATTACGCGTACGCACGCGCACGATAATACAGATAAATATATTATAGTGTAAAAATGTCGGATTGTAAATACACAATATAAGCCAAAAATGTAAATTTATTGTAAAATGCGCGGTGGTTGTCAAGGACTTACAGACTTATAAATCCATAGCAAAGCATTCCGATGGCGGCGGATATGACGATAATAAGAATAGGTTGCAGTGTTTTGCCTTTGATTTTTACAAACGATATGCCGAATAGAAATACGAAAAGGCAAGTGCCTATCAAGTCGAATTGTACGGCGTCGTGAGAGAGAACGCTCGATATTCCGAATAGCGTTGACAGCACAAACCCCACGAACACGGCAACGAGCAATCCCGTCACCGTCGAGCGAACATATGAGAAGACGCTTTGCACGGCAGGTTTTTTTATGAGGTTTGAAAACGCCATTGCGACGAGCGTTATGATAATAAGAGAGGGAAGCACCACGCCGAAAGTAGCGCAAACCGCGCCGAGTATGCTTTCGCCGACGCCCGCCGATTGCAAGACGGACACACCCGTATACGTCGCAATATTCACGGCAAACGGTCCCGGCGTGCTTTCGGAAATTGCGATAAAGGATTGCACTTCTTCAATCGTCAGCCAGCCTTTTTCGACGACTTCCTGACTTATCATGGGAATCATCGCTTGCCCGCCGCCTATCGTGAAAAGCCCTATTTTGAAAAACGTCCAAAAGAGTTGAAGATATATCATTTTTCATCCCCCTCTTTGACGTTATTCGATACGGTTTGAATTTTGGAAATATGTGCTAAATTTTCGCAATCGGCAGTTTTGTATGTGGAATCGAGATTGTAAACGTCGGTTTCGCGCACATACTCGCCCTTTTCGAGAGTGCGTCCCACGCGTTCGTTAAAGTATTCGGGCGTACCTACCGAGTGCAGAATTTTCTTGTCGTACACGCTCTTTATCGCCATTGCCACGCACGCTATGACTATGGTCGAAAGTATGATGTATATCACTCGAACGTTTGTCAAAAGCACGAGCAAAAACGACGCGAGCATAAGCAAGTAGGACAGCAAATTCTTTTTAACGTCTTTGAAAAACGTGAACACCGCTTTTGCAATCAGCACCAAAACGCCCACGCGTATACTCTTGAAAAAGTAGCCTGCCCATACGTTGTCTTTTACGAGTTCGATGACGTAACTTAGCGCGATTATGACGACGAGCGAGGGTATAACAACGCCCAATGTCGCAACGATTCCGCCGAGAACGCCGCACTTTTTCACGCCTATGTAGGTTGCCGTGTTTATGGCGATAGGCCCCGGCGTACTTTCCGCAATGGCAAACACGTCGGCAAGTTCGTTGTGGGTTATCCACCTTTGCTTTTTGACGACTTCGGCTTCTATGAGCGACAGCATCGCATATCCGCCCCCAAACGAAAACAAGCCTATTTTGAAAAATATGCCGAACAGTTTTAACAGGGATAACAGATATTGTTTCTTGCTTTGCTTTTCCATAGTTTTGACAAAAAGAGTATATCACTCACACTCGTCGTTGTAAAGTGCGCTCAAACCCTTTGCCAAAACGCAAATTCGTGCTAAAATATAAATATGATACTTTGCGGATACGAAAAATTTTCAATGGTCGATTTCGACGGCAAAATCGCCTGCACCGTGTTTACGGGCGGGTGCAATTTCCGCTGTCCGTTCTGCCACAACGCGCCGCTTGTCGTCGGCAACCTCAAATCGCAGCAAATCGACGAAAGCGAGGTTTTCGATTATCTTCAAAAGCGCAAAGGACTTGTGGACGCCGTTTGCGTGACGGGCGGAGAACCCACACTTCAACCCGACCTCTGCGATTTTTTGGCAAAGGTGAGAAGTATGGGTTATGCAACCAAACTCGACACCAACGGACTTCGCCCCGACGTGCTCAAAGCCGTGCTCGACGACAAACTCGTCGATTACGTCGCAATGGACGTGAAAAACAGTCCCGAAAAATATGCGCACACCGTCGGCGTTCAAAACGTCGATATGGGCAAAATTCTCGGCAGCATTCAACTTCTCAAAGACAGCGGCATAGATTTTGAGTTCCGCACAACTCTCATCAAAGAGTTCCACACCGCCGATGACGTTCAAAAAATCGCCTATCTCGTGTCGGGTGCGCCTCGCTACTTTATGCAAAAATACAACGACAACGACGGTTGCATCGCGCACGGTTACACCCCCGTACCCAAAGCCGATGCGGAAAGTTACAAAGAGTATTTTGCGGGGAAGGTTGGTATAGTCTCTCTTCGCGGCTATAAGTAAAACTGCGCTATTTGGCGTGATACTTCGTCAGCGCACCTCATCCGACAACTCATTTACGCTTTGTAAATTAGGGTTGCCGTTTGAGGTGCGCTTCCTTGTCTGACGCTCAAATATCGCAGTTTTACGCTTAATAATAATGTGTTTCGTTCTTCATCTCAATATTGCGGTTGAGAGGATTGAAATATTGTGATGTTGGCGAATAACTGTGTCAAAACCCTTTTGCTCATCCGTCACGTACGATTTAGTACGCTGGGCGGATTCACAAAAGGGTTTTTCCTTGTTTTTCATCCAAATATCGCAGTTTTACGCTTAATAATGTGTTTCGTTCTTCATCTCAATATCGCGGTTGAGAAAAACAATCTATATTTTCCCTATATTATGCGCGGGATTGAGGCGTTTTGACGTTTACGAAGCCTTGCGCGGCTTTGCAAAGAGGGCACTCTTTCCAAGCCTCTTTCGACGAGGATTCGTAACCGCAACCCGAGCAACGCCACGTCGTTGGTTTCTCTTTTTTGTAGAGTGTGTCGTTTTTGAGTTGATTGTGCAAGTCCTCGAAGGTCTTTTTGTGCTGCTTTTCGACGTCGGCAAGCATTTTGAAGGTGTTTGCGATGTTCTCGAAGCCTTCCGAGCGCGCCGTTTTTTCAAAGGACTTGTACATTTTGATTTCGGTTTCGTGGTCTTCGGCGGCGAGTTTGAAGTTGTCCGTCAAATCCCATTTTTCCTTGAACGGATAACCGGCGGTTATGTCGATGTTGTCGATTTGCTCTTTGCTCGATTGCTGAATGAGCGTGTACAAGAGTCTTGCGTGGTTAAATTCGTTGTACACGATTTTGTCCACCACTTCGGCGAGGGCGTTGTAGCCTTGATTGCGCGCGCCGTATTCGATAAACTGGTATCTGACGTACGCTTGCGTTTCGCCGACGTACGCGCGTGCGAGGTTTTGATAGGTTTTGCTGTCTTGAAGTTTCATATGCTTCTCCTTTTTTTGAATTATGCAAAGATTATTGCAATTTTTGCGGCGTTTTATTCGGATTTTTGACCGCAAAATGCAATATTTCATTTGCAATCAAAATGCGAAAAAGTCTTTTAATATCCGCGCGGAAGTGGTATCATTATATAGAAATAAAGTTTGGCAACTTCGGTTGCAGAAGGAGTTATATATGAGCGATTGCACTCACGATTGCGGTTCTTGCGGGAAAGACTGCTCGTCTAGAATTACGTTTGAAAAGCAAAATCCGCTTTCCGACGTGAAAAAAGTTATAGGCATCGTCAGCGGAAAGGGCGGCGTAGGCAAGTCGCTCGTCACGTCGTTGCTTGCCGTGGGCAAGGCAAGAGAGGGCAAAAACGTGGCGATTCTGGACGCGGACATCACGGGCCCGTCCATACCTCGCGCTTTCGGAATCAGAGGCACGGTCGAGGGCGACTCCAACGGAATTTATCCGCGCTTGAGCAATTCGGGCATAAAAATCGTTTCGTCCAACTTGCTTTTGGACGACGAAACCGACCCCGTGATATGGCGCGGTCCTGTCATTGCGGGTATGGTCAAGCAGTTCTGGACGGACGTTGTCTGGGACGACGTGGACTTTATGTTTGTGGATATGCCCCCGGGAACGGGCGACGTACCCCTTACGGTGTTTCAGTCCATCAAACTCGACGGCATAATCATCGTCACCTCGCCGCAAGACCTCGTGTCTATGATTGTCGAAAAAGCCGTGAAGATGGCAAACAAAATGAATATCCGCATTTACGGCGTCGTCGAAAATATGAGTTATATCGTATGCCCCGATTGCGGAAAGCATATCGAGATCTTCGGTTCGGGCAAGGTTGACAAAGTAGCAAAGGATTTTGACCTCAAAGTGCTTGGCAAGTTGCCTATGGACCAAAAAATTGCGTTTGCCGTAGACAACGGCGACGTTGAGATTTTGAGCACGGACGGACTCAAAGCCGCACTCGACGAGATTGAAAAATAGAATCAAACTTTTATGACAAGACGCGAATTAGCAGAATCAAACTTTGTGACAGGTTACAGTTGCGCGCAAGCGGTGGTCAAAGCCTTTGCGGACGTAACCGGTTTTGACGGCGAACAGGCAATGCGCCTATGTTCGTCTTTCGGCGGCGGAATGGGAAGGCTTAGGGAAGTGTGCGGCGCGGTGAGCGGTATGTTCATCGTGGAAGGACTTTTGGAAGGCTATTTCGACCCGACGGCAGAAAACGCGCAGTTGCAAAAAGCCGAACACTACAAGCGTATACAAGAACTCGCTCGCCGTTTCAAAGAGCGCAATACGTCCATAATATGTCGTGAGATTCTCGGCGCGAGAGCGACCACGAATCCCACGCCCGACGAGCGCACGCCCGAGTATTACAAGACAAGACCTTGTGCCAGAATGTGCGGTGACGCCGCCGAGATTCTCGAAGCGTTCCTCAAAGAACGGAATATAATTTGACGACAGAAACAAGCGTTTATTGTTACAAAACCGACATATAAACGCTTGATTGTGCAAACAATAGGGTTATGAGTTTTTACGACGTAGTGTACGAACAAGTCAAAAAGATACCGCACGGCAAGGTTGCGACGTACGGACAAATCGCGTGTTTGTGCGGTTCGCCTCGCGCTTCGCGTGCTGTCGGATATGCGTTGCATTTCAACCCCGACCCCGAGCATATTCCGTGTTTCAGAGTGGTCAATCGTTTCGGCAGATGTGCGCCTGCGTTCGCGTTCGGCGGACCCGACGTGCAAGCGAATCTTCTTCGCGCCGATGGTGTGGAAGTGGACGAAGACGGCTACGTCGATTTGTCAAAATATCTTTGGGACGGGGAATAAAAACGAATCGTTTTAAGTTGTTATCGCATATAAAAAGCATATGAAAAACCGCCGATTTTCGGCGGTTTTCCGTTGATTTTTTCGATGTTATTTTTTGATTTTTCGTTGAATTTCAGTTGTATTTTAATTTGCGCAAACGTCGGGATATGAAAGTTTACTTTACCGAATTTTCCATATAGGCGAGGTAGGCTTCCGCTTTTGCGGTGGCGGCAGACTCGTTCGATTTGCTCGTCGCAACGTAGAATTTGAGTTTGGGTTCAGTGCCGCTCGGACGTACGCAAATCCAATCGCCGTTTTCAAGGTTAAGTTTGAAAGCGTTGGTTTTGGGAAGGGTGATGTCCTCGACTTTGCCGTCCGCATAGGTCTTTTTGCGCGTTACGAAGTCGCTTTGCGCAAGCACTTTCGTGCCGTCGATTTCGTCGAAGCGAGTCGAGCGGATTTGCGCCATAATATCGGCCATTTTTTGCATTCCGTCAAGTCCGCCGAAGGTTATCGAACGCGCTTTCTCGACGTAGTAGCCGAATTGTTTGTAGATGTCTTGCAATACGTCGTAAACGCGTTTGCCGACAGAGTCGAAGTAGCACACCATTTCGGCAAACATCATACTTGCAACGACCGCGTCCTTGTCGCGTGCGTGAGTACCTACCAATGAGCCGTAACTTTCTTCAAATCCGAAAAGGTAGGTATATTCGCCGCTTTGTTCCCATTCCTTGATTTTTTCGCCGATAAACTTGAATCCGGTCAGCACGTCGAAAGTGGTTACGCCGTAACTCGTTGCCAAAGCGCGAGCAAGTTCGGTTGTGACGATGGTTTTGACAAGCGCGCCGTTTTTGGGCATAGTGCCGGTTTCTTTTTTGCGAAGGAAGATGTAGTTTGCAAGAAGCACGCCGATTTGATTGCCGTTGAGCAACACGAATTTGCCCTCGTCGTTGCGAATTGCAATGCCCATTCTGTCCGCGTCGGGGTCTGTTCCGATGACGACGTCGCTTTCGATTTTATCGGCAAGTTCAACGCCGAGTCGCAATGTGTCCGCTTCTTCGGGGTTGGGTACGCGCACGGTTGAAAACTCTGTGTCGGGCCATGCCTGTTCTTTGACGACATTGACGGTGATGCCCATCCTCGAAAGAATTTTTGTGACGGGAACATAGCCGCTGCCGTGAACGGGTGTGTAGACGATTTTGACGTTTTTTCCGAATTTGTCAACTGCTTCGGGAGAGAGCGAAAGTTTGCTTATGACGTCGTAATAAGCGTGGTCAACGCTCTCGCCTATCACGGTGATGTGAGGATGAACCTTTTGGTTGTCAAGTCCTTTTATGTTGTCTGCCGTGAGGTTGACGTCAACCTCGTTTATGCCGAAATAAGGGGCTTTATTGATGAATTCAACCACTTTATCTGTCGATTCGGGTGACATCTGCGCTCCGTCTTCACCGTAAACCTTGTATCCGTTGTAGATTTTGGGGTTGTGAGAAGCGGTGATCATCACGCCTGCTATCGCGCCCAAATGGCGGATTGCAAAAGAGCACATCGGCACGGGGTGAACGGTGTCGAACAAGAATGCGTTTATGCCGTTTGCGGCAAGCACTTTTGCAACCTTGATTGCAAATTCGCTTGAAAAACGACGAGTGTCATAGGATATGACAACGCCTCTTTCCATCGCCTTTGCTCCCAGAGTTTTTATGTAGCGAGCAAGACCTTGCGTTGCGCGTTTGACGGTGAACACGTTCATGCGATTTGTTCCCAAATCAAGCACTCCGCGCATGCCTGCCGTGCCGAATTGCAGCGGGCAGTAGAACATTTCCTTTTTTTCTTCTTGCGTCAGAGAGGCAAGGCGAGCCTTGTCGGCATCCGTCAATTCGCTTGACGCGAGCCATTGCAGAAAGGTCTTTTCAAAATCCATACCCTTAAACTCCTATTTTGATGATTGAATTATACTGCCATCAGGGTGCGTCTGTCAATGGTGATGTTTTTGTTCCTTTGAGAATAATGCGTTTTTGGGGCGCGTAGTTGTCCGAGCGCACGAGCACGGATTTTGCGAGTTTTCCGTTTTGGTAGTAGTCGAGCCAACCTTGCGATTTGAGCCCTTCTTTGCCGTAGGTGTCTATTAACTCTTTGCCTTGTTCGAGGGTGTCGTCGTCGCGGTATTCCACCTCGAAAGGTATCGAGCCGAGAGTCATAGACCTGCGTTTTATGTCGAATTTGCCTATGCCGTAAATTTCTGTGCGAAGGTACTTTCCGTTTGCGTTCATACGTAAGGTTATAGGCGCGCAAAGCGTGTTGACGAATCTCAAATCGCTTGCGCTCGACACCATAGCGTCAAAACTCGGAGCGACGTAACTTACGGGCAGAGAGTGCGCCCTTACGCAAGTTATCGCAAGGTTTGCGAGCAAAGCGCAGTTGTAGAGAGTGCTCGACACCTGACATACGCCGCCGCCCACGCCCTCGACGAAATCGCCGTCCTGAATGACGTATGCGGTTTTGAATCCGTTTTCAACCGTGCGTTTTCCCACGACGTCGTTGAAAGAAAACTCGTCTTCGGGATAAAGCACGAACCCGTCTATTTTGCGAGCCGCAAGGGCTATGTTGTCTTTTCTGTTCTGCTTGCTGTCGCCGTAGTACGTAGAAAAATGCGCGATGAGCCTATACGCCTCGTTTTCCTCGTCGATTGCAAAAACTTTGTCGGGCATACGTAGTCCCCCTATTGTTATCGTGGCGCAAAAGGCAAGTATGAAACAAACCGCCGCCGCGCTTGTTATTCGTTTGGCTTTCATACGCATAGTATGCGTAATCCATTGAAAAAGAGTCGGATTTCGGCGAAATTTTGCGTGTAATAGTTGTGCAAAATATTTTATATAGTGTATACTGGTGCGCAGAGAGAGAATGATATGAATACTTTAATTTTGGTTTTGTCGCTTGTCGCGGGTGTTTTAGGAACGGGGCTGGGCGGCGTTATAGGAGTGTTGCTCAAAAACAGGGGCAACAAGATTATGGGCAGAGTTTTGAGTTTCGCCGGCGGCGTTATGGTCGGCGTCGTGACGTTCGAGATGTTGCCCGAAGCGGTTTCCTATTCGACAATCGAAAACTCGATAGAGCAGTCGGGCATACTTATCGCCGTTTCCGCGCTCGTTGTGGGTATGTTGGTCATATACGGACTCAACAAACTTTTGGACGTTATAGAAAATATGCGCGAAACGCACAGAAGCATCGAGGAATTGCACCACGAAACGAAAGTTATCGAGGCAAACGACGCTTTGATTTCGGACGGCACGAAGACAGTCAAAACGCAGGAAGTGGACAAAAAATCCTTGCTCAAAGCGGGCGTGATTATGCTGTTGGCAATCGCGCTTCACAATCTGCCCGAGGGTATGGCAATCGGCGCGACGGGAGCAGGTAACACGCAAACCGGCATACTTATCGCAATCATAATCGCAGTGCATAATATCCCCGAAGGTATGGCCATTTCCGCACCTTTGGCAAGCGGCGGCGTGAAGGGGTGGAAAACCGTTCTTCTCACCGCTTTGGCAGGCGCGGCAACCGTGCTGGGCGCAGTGATAGGGCTTGCGGTGGGCGGCATAAGCAAACTCGCAAGCGGAATTTGTATGGGGCTTGCGGGCGGCGCAATGCTGTACGTCACCTTCTGCGAGATTTTGCCGCAATCCATACTTATGGAAGAAGGCAGAGTGCCTGCCGTAAGTATGCTCGTGGGTATAATTTGTTCGATGATTTTCGTTTTTGCTTTTTAATGAAAATTTATTTCATAAAATCGGCCGTTTAGCGTCAAAGTCGTGTTACAATTTGGTCGATGAAAAAAGCCGTGACAAAAAACGGAATATGCAAATATCTTACCTCGCCGTTCGACGTCGAGGTTTTTGCCACGCTAAAATCCTCGAATCTCACCGCAAAAGACGAGATAAAGGAAACAAAAAAATCTAATTTTGTCGTCGTTGCAAGAGAGCAGACGGGCGGCAGAGGCAGATTCGAGCGCAAATTCTTTTCGCCAAAGGACTGCGGTGCGTATTTCAGCGCGGTCGCGGACGTAGACGAAGAAAAGTTGGAATATATCACCCCTCTTTGCGCCGTTGCGACGGCAAACGCAATTTGCGATATTTGCGGCAAAAACGCGCAGATAAAGTGGGTAAACGACGTGTTTGTTGACGGCAAAAAGTGCGTGGGGATACTCTGCGAGGCGGTTGCGAGCGAGATTTCGTCAAATATCGACAGAGTGGTTATGGGCATAGGCATAAACCTTTTCGAGCCTAAGGGCGGATTCGACCAAAGCGTAAAAGACAGGATAGGAATCGTGGGCGAGGGCGTTTTCGACGTCGGAAACAGAATTATCGCCAAAACCCTCGACAATATATACGAATTGCTTTCAAATTTCGACAAGCAGAGGATAGCGGACGAGTACAGGCGGCGTTCTATGCTTATCGGCAAAACCGTGACCGTATGCAAAGTCGAAAAAGAGGATAAGACGGCGAAAGTTTGCGATATAGACGAAAAATGCAGACTTGTGGTTGAGTATCGAGGCGGGCAAATAGAAACGCTCGATTCGGGCGAGGTGAGAATAAAATGGTAAAATCGCAAAAAATACAATCCAAATCGAGCAAAACAGCCGTGTCGAGAACGTTGCGTATAGTGCGTATAGCGGTGTTTGTCGCGCTTATAATCGTGGGCGCGTTCGTCAAATTCCCCATAGGAATCGTGCCCGTGTCTATGCAGTTTGCGTTTTGTATGTTCGCATCTCTTATGCTCGGCGGACTCGACTCGTTCGCGTGCGTTGCGATATACATCGTTATGGGACTTATAGGCATACCCGTGTTTTCGGCAGGCGGCGGATTCGCGTACGTTTTGCAACCGACGTTCGGGTATATTCTCGGATTTTTGATTGCCGCGCCCGTCGGCGGATTCGTGGCGAGAGGTCTTAAAAACGACGCGCGCCTGAATATTTTTCGTCTTTTGCTCGGCGCGTTCTGCTCACTCGCAATCGTGTATACGGTGGGTGTGTTTTATATGTATCTTATGCTCAACTACTACGTCGGGACTGCGATGTCTATGTCAAAGGCGTGGATGGCGGGTTGCGCCGTGTTTTTGCCCACAGATTGCAGTTGGTGCGTGGTCGGCTCGCTCGTGACGTACGCCGTGCTTAAACGCTACAATCCTCGGCTTACGGTGAAAAAAGGTTACGAGTCGCAACCCTATGTTCGCGAAATCGACTGATTTTTTTGTGGTATTTGCCGCTTTTTCGTATTGAATTGACGAGATAAATATGTTAAAATACTCTTACAATAATATTTATAGGGGTATATTATGCAAAACGAAATCACCAAACCCACCGACCTTTTGAACGTCGAAGGCAATATTGCCGAACCGGGCTTTGCCAAAAAAATGCTTTACAACTACAATCGCGAAAACGTTACGGCAAAGAAAACCCGCCTCAAAGAGTGGGATTATTACTATATTTCAAACAAAGAGTTCGCTCTTTGCCTCACCATCAGCGATATGGGCTTCGTGGGCGCGCTCAGCCTTACGGTTATGGACTTCGTGACCCCCGCGCAATTCACAAATTCCGCAATATGCCTTTTCCCGATGGGCAAGTTCAATATGCCTCGCACGAGCGAAAAAGGCGATTGCGCTTTCAAAATCGGCAAAGTCGAAATGAAGTTTGAAAACGACGGCGAAAAACGTCACCTTACGGGCGTGTATCCCAACGCCGACAAGTTCGGCACGGACGTCAAATGGGACATCGTCATCACCGACGTTCCCGAAGAAAGTATGGTCATCGCAACGCCGTTCAACAAGAAAGGTCACTTCTATTTCAACCAAAAAATCAACTGTATGAGAGCGGAAGGCAGTTTCTGGCTCGGCGACAAGGAATGCAAATTCGACGGCGCGGACAGCCTCGCAACTCTCGACTGGGGTCGCGGCGTATGGACGTACGACAACACTTGGTACTGGGGCAGTTTGCAAACTCGCCTCAAAGACGGTTCGCCTTTCGGTTGGAACATCGGCTACGGCTTCGGCGACACCACCGCCGCAAGCGAAGATATGTTCTTCTACAACGGAAAATCCCACAAAATCGGCCGCACCGAGTTTATCATTCCCGGCGACAAAGAGGGCGAGCCTCGCTATATGGAAGACTGGAAATTCGTATCCGACGACGGACGTCTCGATTGCACTTTCCATCCTCTCATTGACCGTTACGAACCCTTCGACCTCAAAGTTATGTGTATGATACCCCACCAAGTTTTCGGTTACATATCCGGCGAGTGCGTCCTCGACGACGGCACGGTTATCGAGTTGGATAACGAACTTGGTTTTGCCGAAAAAGTCCACAACAAGTGGTAAAATGCGCTATTAAGCGTGATACTGCGTCAGACGGACGGTAGGCAAGTACTCTAAATAAAACTTTCCCCCTTCCTCACGTGTTTCCCCGCCCGCCGTTCCCCCTCTGCATACTTTGA
>URIX01000045.1 GCA_900547975.1 uncultured Eubacteriales bacterium
TCAATCAAAACAGTTTTTTGCTAATTATTTTCGCAAGAACAGTTATCGCTTCTTCTTATGATATAAACTAAGTTACAAACGACGAATACACCCAAAGCCTTAATAACGCTTGCTTTTTTCATAACCCGACCTTAAAATCATTTTTCGCGATGCGACCGAACGTTAAATCTTTTAATCGTCGATATTAACTTTTTCGACGCATAGTCGGACGGAGCACGCCAAACCCAATTCCCTTGTGCAACGGACGGCGTATTCATTCTGCCTTCTTCGTTTCCAAGCAAAAGCCAGTCCTGCAACGGTATCACCGCAAGTTCCGCAATTGAATCAAACGCCAGTTTAATCATCTTATATGTCGGGTTTAACCATTTGATGTGCGAACATTCTCTTTTGAATCGTTTTAGCGTATCTCCGTCGAGGTTTTCCGTCCACGTACGAGTACAGTCGGCGTCGTGAGAACCTGTATAAACCACATAATCTTTGTTTGTATATAGCCTCGGCAAATATTCGCTGTCTTCATCAAAAAACGCAAACTGCAATATTTTCATCCCGGGATATCCGCAATAAGCAATCAACTCGCGCACGTCATCTGTCAAAAAACCAAGATCTTCCGCAATTATTTTTGCATTAGGGACACTTTGATTTATCGCGTCGAAAAGTTTTTCCCCGGGGCCTTTTTCCCAGTGTCCGTTGCGAGCGGTCTGCTCGCCGTACGGTATTGCATAATATCCCGCAAACCCGCGAAAATGGTCTACCCTTACAATGTCAAATAACGACGCACAAATTTTGATGCGCGAACACCACCACTTGTAGCCGTTCTTCTCCATTTTCGCATAATCGTAAATCGGATTGCCCCACAATTGTCCATCCGGGGAAAATCCGTCGGGAGGACAGCCTGCAACGAATGTCGGATTCAAATTCTCGTCAAGCAGATACTCGTCCGTATTACTCCAAACGTCAACGGAGTCATATGCAACGTAAATCGGCATATCGCCTATAATTTTTATTCCTTTTGAACGAGCATAATCGCGAACCTTTTTCCATTGCGTAAAAAACTTGAATTGAACGAATCGCCAAAACTCCGTTTGACCTTCAAAATCGCTTTTTCTCTCGATTGCGTTTTTGTATATTCGATATTCATCCGCCCAAGATGACCAAGGCGCATAATCGTAACTCTCTTTTATTGAGAAGAATAAAGCATAGTCGTCAAGCCACTGCTTGTTTTTATGACAAAAACGTACATATTCGACCGTTTTCACAAATCTCGAAAAGGCTTTTTTGAGCACGGCAATTCTTGTTAAAAACAATCTTCCGTAATCTATGCGCTCGCTTTTGCACTTTTCTCCATCAAGTTCGTCGCTCGTCAACAATCCTTCTTTATACAATTCTTCCAAATCCACAAAATACGGATTTCCCGCAAAAGATGACGGCGACTGATACGGGCTGTCGCCGTAGGCAGTCGGATTGAGCGGCAAAACCTGCCAACACTTCGTTGAGGTTTTGTCCATAAAGTCAATCCAATCATAACACGGCTTGCCAAAAGAGCCTATACCGTACTCGGATGGCAAACTGCTAACTGCCATAAGCAATCCGCTTTTGTGCGAAAAACCGAATTTTTTATTTACCGCCATATAACAAACTCCCTATGCCGACTTGCGTTATTTCAATCTGATTTGATCCTCGACGTCGAATATAGACATCTTGTCAACGGGCAATACAACGTCAATGCTTTCTTCATTAAAATCATCCCCGACCTTGGCGTATAATACCGCTCCGTCTCTCTCGCATTTTGCATATCGTTCGGTATCGTAATCTAAAATCTTTTCGACCGAAAACGGTATGCCGTCCGTCGCAATTTCAACGTCTTGTGGCGAAAATTCAAAACTTAATGCTTTGCCAATGATTTTAGTGCCGCCGATTCCGACCAACTTCGACGCAAGTTCTCTTGTGCACTCAAACTTATGTCCCATCGTCTCGAACAAAAATTTCGGGATTGCGGCAGACTTAACGATTTCCTTAAACGTTCGCTTGTCTTTATTCCTTTGACGAAGCATTTTCCCGCTTAGTGTATTGAACGCAGGTATTGCCTCGTGAACAATCTTGTCGTCTGTCGAACAAGCAACTTTTTTCAGGTCGATACCAAGCGTAATCTCTCCGCTCGTTTCTTCGTCAAATAAAGCAAAAATTATCTGACCGCCTGTTTCGACGTAATGCAAATACTTTCCGTTGACTTCTTCGACCTTTTTCACCGTTCCGACAACGTCGTTTCCTTTTTCGACAGCATCGACAGGAATGATCAACTTATAATTTCCGTCTTCCATTGAAAATGCCGACGGCAATTCTATCCTTGACGAACCGATTTCGAACGCATGATTTTTCACGACAACGCTTATGACGGAGCAATCGGGAATTCTCGGAATCATATTCGCTTCGGTTTCCGCCTCGAAAACCTGCATGTTTTCAATATCAAACGAGATTTCCGTGACGCTTCCGACTTCGAAGCGCGTCATTGTCGGCGCTTTTATAACAATTTTGGTCGAGCTTTGCAAGCCGAGTTCTTTGTCAAAGTTCAAATCTCCGAATACTTGGCTTTCGGTTCCCAATTCCTCGATGTGCGAAACCTTGATTTTTGCCTTTGCCGTATATTTTTCGGCGTCGATGGAGATATGTTCCGCGCGCAGTCCAAGCACGACTTTTTTTCCGTGGAACACGTCCGCTTGTTTTGCTTTTGCAAAGAAGTCTTTGGGCAATGCGATTTTTAACGGCGCGTCGGTAGCGACAAACGATATATCGTCGCCTTCGACATTGATTTCCGCGTTTATGAAATTCATTTGAGGCGTTCCTATAAAACCTGCGACAAACACGTTTTGAGGATACTTATATAAATTGGTAGGCGTGTCGATTTGCTGAACGAATCCGTCTTTCATAACGACTATTCGCGTGCCCATCGTCATTGCTTCGACCTGATCGTGCGTGACGTAAATAAACGTAGTTTGCAGCCTGTGATGCAGCGCGCTTATTTCGCTTCTCATTGCAGTACGCAATTTTGCATCGAGATTTGACAAAGGTTCGTCAAGCAAGAAAACCTTTGGTTCTCTTACAATGGCTCTTCCCAAAGCGACTCTTTGACGCTGTCCGCCACTCATTTCCTTCGGTTTTTTGTCCAGATATTCGGTTATATCCAACGTTTGCGCCGCTTCTCTGACCTTTTGGTCGATAACCGCTTTCGGCAATTTTCGCAATTTCAGACCGAAAGCCATATTTTCGTACACCGTCATATGCGGATACAGCGCATAGTTTTGAAACACCATCGCAATATCTCTGTCCTTCGGTTCTACGTCGTTTACAAGCGTATCGCCTATATAGAGTTCGCCGGCAGTGATTTCTTCAAGACCGGCTATCATACGAAGCGTGGTGGATTTTCCGCAACCCGACGGCCCGACGAATACAATAAATTCCTTATCTTTTATATCCATCGTGAAGTCGTTTACGGCTTTTGTTCCGTTGGGATAAACTTTGTATATGTGATTGAGTTTTACGTCTGCCATAATTACCCTCTTATTGTTTGACGGCGCCTGCCGACAAACCGTTTATCATATATTTGATTAAGAAGAAATACAAGATTACAATCGGGACGGCGATAAACACCGCGCCTGCCGAAAATCTTGCGAATTCGGTTTCCGGAAGAGACATAAGTCCGACCGCCGCCGTCCACATGTTTTTGTCTTTGAGAAGAAGCTTCGGAAGGATAAAATCGCTCCACGGCCACGCAAATTGCGTCAAAAGCGTATATACCAAAATCGGTTTTGACAGCGGAAGCGTTACGTTAAAAAATATCCTCGCATTGCTTGCTCCGTCGATTCTTGCCGCTTCGTAAATCGAATTCGGAATAGTGTCGAAAAAGCCTTTTTGCACCAAATAGCCCATCGGAGCACCGCCTGCATATATAAGAGCAAGCCCTATATGACTATTGATGAAATTGAATTGCGTCATAAGCAAATACACGGCAACCATTCCCATAAACGACGGGAACATCCCGAGAATCAGCGCGCCCTTCATCAATGCTTTTCTTCCCTTAAACTGGAAAGACGAGATGACATAAGCCGTTAAAATAACCAAAACAGTACCCAAAAGGCTACTTATCGTCGCCACAAGCAAAGTGTTTGCAAACCACTTCGGATAGTCGTACATAACGGTGTCCGCAAACAGCGCCTTAAAAGAATCAAAGGAATATTCCGACGGGAAAAAACCGTTGAAACTATATATGCTTCCGCTTGCCGAAAAGCAACTCAGCACCACCCATATAATAGGAAATACGAAGATGATTGACACCAGCAACACAACGGAGTACGTGAGCAAAACGTTTGTAGTTTTTTTGAGTTTAACACTTGATTTCTTTCTCATTTGAACGTATCCTCCCTCTTATATGCCGACGAGCGCACGTAAACCAAAAGGCTTATTGCCGAGGTGATGATAAACATAATCAGACTTATCGCCGCGCCTATTGAATAATAGTTGTTGTCAATCGACATTCTGTACAGCCAGTTGATAAGCAAATCCGTGTCGCTCGCAAGGAAATATCCGTCGCTAAGGACATCACTCCTTAAGAAATAGAACACGCCGAAGTTGTTGAAGTTGCCCATAAATTGACTGATGAGAACGGGCGTCGTAGAAAAAAGAACGAACGGAAGCGTAATTTTTCTAAACTGCATCCACGCACTTGCCCCGTCTATTCTTGCCGCCTCGTACAAATCGTTATTGATATTGGACAATATACCCGATGCAAGCAACATTATCGACGGAACGGACAACCATGCGTTTACGAACAAACCTATGCCTCTTGCCATCCACTTGGAATTGATACCCAAAAAGTCGATGATTTTGCCGCCGTTTTGGACGATAAGTTGATTTATCGGACCGCCGTTACTGAACATATAATGGAATACAAGTAAGGATATAAATCCCGGCACGGCATAGGCAAGCACGGGGAATGCTCTCCACAACGCCTTTGGCTTTACGCATTTTTTATTGTACAAAATCGCAAGCCCGAGTCCTAAAAAATAGTTGATAAACGTCGAAAGAAAAGCCCAGAGCAAGTTCCAACCGAGTATCTTTCCGAAAGACTGCGACAATTCACCCAAAGCCACGAGTTTTCTGAAGCTGTCAAGGCTCCAATCCACCAATTCGGGCGGCACGATTTTCCCGCCGTAGTTGGTGAATGCAATCAAAATCATAAAAATTATCGGCAAGACGTTGAATATCATTACGCCCAAAATGGGAATAACGAGTGCCGCCTTGTAAAAATTGCGGTTCATCAGCGACGACAAATCGTCTTTGAACGACGAAACTTTTCCTTTGAAAAGCAAGTCTTCTGCTCCGCGATGAGCGTCTTTTATGTTTGCCACATAGACGATTATGAGCGCAATAAGAGCAATCCAGGCAAATATGCCCATAAGCAACATAATCACCGAATCGTCACCCTTTATGCCGAGCCACGGATCTGCTTTTACCGTTCCCAAGGTGAAAAATCCGAACAAGTCCTTTATCCCGCGGAGAGCAAAATAGGTAATGAACCCCACTTCCAACAGAATATATATAAATCCCTTTATATATTGTCCGTTGACAATTTGCCCGGCTCCCATAAAGAACATCGACGCATACGTCGCCCTGCCCGACGTGGCAAAGAACTCTTTTAAGTTCTTTCGGGATTGCTTGGCTTTTTCGGAAACGTCCCGACGCTGCTTAGCGGCGTTCTCTTTTAGGTTTTTATATCTTTCTTTCAAACTTGTCATAGTTATGCAAAGGTATGAATAGCCTTGTAAATATTCGACGATATTTCTTCGATAACGCTTTGAAGTTTTGCCGTATCGAAGGAACGCTTACCGCATCCGTCGGTTGCGATTTGTTTGAATCCCGATGAAATCGGCGTCCAGATTTGCTTGACCGCGCTAATGGACGGCATAACTTCCAAAACGCCCGAATCGAGGTTTCTATAGGTGATTTGAGACGCTAAAGACTCTGTTTGTGCAATTACGTCGCTTCTTGCGGCAACGACGCCGAGCATATCCGCACGAGCTTTCACCATTTCGTAACCAGTTGCGAATTCGACAAACTTGACAGCCCAATCACGGTTTTTGGTATAACTGCTCACCGCATATCCGTTCACGCCACCCATGGTTTGTTGCTCGATCCACAGATCACCGTTTTTGATATCTTGTTGAGTGGTTATATCTCCGTTCTTTGGAAGTTTCGGCAATCCTGTAATAACGAGATTCTCTTTTGCCTTTGCGTCCGCGCTCGCCTGATCGAGTCCCTCTTTTTGATATTGAAGCGACATCTCTTTCAAGAACTGTGAAGTGATATCCGGAGTGGTTATCGTTGCAAAAATCGTTCCGTTTGCAAGCATGGGCGCGCGACCGTTTGTAAACGAATCGTCAATACACTTTTCATCCATGACGCCGGCAAGCTCCCACATAATCTTTGCACCCTTCACCGCATTGCCTTTTGCAATACCTATATCCTTGTCATTGGTGTTGTTGTTGCCAAACACGTATGCGCCGTACGAAAGCAAGAAACCGATATTGAAATATTCGTTTCTCAACTCGATGGCATAACCGAATTTATTGATGTCCGCTTGGCGAATACCTTTGCTGTATCTGTACATTTCCGTCCAATATTCAACCATATCCGGCACGTCGTTGCCATTCTTATCCCATTCGGTTTTCCAGTTGTCGGGAAGCGCGTCTTTGCGATAAAACAGTAACGGTTGTTGAACGTTTACCGGCACTCCGCAATAAACCGTTTTGCCATCGTAATTGTATTTGAAGGCATCCCATGCGTTTTGCGGGATTTTATCATAGCAATCCATTTGCTCTATATCGAGCGGGATTATATGATGTTTTTCGACGTACGACATGAGAATATCGTTTGCCTGATACAATACGTCCGGTCCGTGACCGTACGGTCCGTCTTTTTCAAGATCGCTGAACTCGTCCATATTCGCATCGACGGCTTTTACTCCTTCGCTTGCATACTTTGCATTGAATGCGTCCAGCAATTCCTTGAGATATCCTTCTTTTTTTGCCGTATCGTTTTCAAGAATACGCAACACGACCTCTTTTTTATCTTCGTCATTGTTGCACGCGGCAAAGCAAAATGCTACCGTCGTAAACACCATAACAACGACCAAAAAAATCGTCACGAGTTTTCCCTTTCTCATAATTTTTCTCCTTCTATAACAAAGGAATCGGCATTGCCGTCCTTATTGTTATTATATTCTATCAACGGCCTTGCGCCAACCCCCTTTTTTTTGCCTCGACGCACAATCAACCGCAAAACCTGTTCCTCGCTTGCTCGTTCAATAACCAATGCTTCGTTTTGAGAAAAAATCTTTAATTTTCCGCTCTTTATTGCAGGCTGACGTTTCAAAGCGAGCAATTCTTTGAGCGAGGTTTGAAACCTCTTTATTTCCTCATCTTCCAGTCTTGAAAAATCGAACGTTCTTCTGCAATCGGGATCATATTCCCCTTCGAGCAATATATCCGTGCCATAGTACAAATTGAAACTTCCCGGCAAAAATATCAGCGTCGCTATTGCACAAAGCAATCTGTTGCTGTCCTTTTTTATTTGTGTATAAAATCTCGCCGTATCGTGACTATCGAGCAAATTGAACATCATATTGTTTGTGACGTCGCTATATCTCATATAAAGCGAATTGAGCTGCCCGGCAAGTTGCTTTCCGTCTATGCTCTCATCAACCCAAAAGTCTATCATGCGCTTTGTGAGCGCATAGTTCATAATGGAATCGAACTGATCTCCTCTCAAAAAACTCTCGCTGTTATGCCAGTTTTCTCCAATCAACGCCGCGTTCGATTTCTGAGCTTTTACCGCTTCTCTCGCCTTTCTCCAAAAGCCGTGCGAAACCTCGTCGGACACGTCAAGACGCCACCCGTCCACATCGCATTCTTTCATCCAATATACCATTACGCCAATAAGATAATTTTGCACTTCCTTATTGCAACTATTGAGTTTTGGCATATATTCACAATCTCCGAAGCACGCATAATTAGGCGGATTCTGTTCGACTTTTTCACCGTCTATGACAAACCAATCGAAGTATTTTGATTTTTTGCCGTATTTAATTACGTCTTTGAACTGCTCAAAATCCCTACTGACGTGGTTAAACACGGCGTCAAGCACGACTTTCATTCCTTTGTCGTGAGCCTTTTCGACCAGCCTTTTTAAGGATTCTTTGTCGCCGAAAGATTCGTCTATGCAATAAAAATCTATTGTGTCATACTTGTGGTTCGAGTTGCTTTTGAAAATCGGCGTAAGGTAAAGCGCCGTTGCGCCAAGTCCTTTGATATAGTCCAAATTTTCCGTTATTCCGTCAAGATTGCCTCCGTAAAACGAAGTCGGAGTGGGCAATTCGTCCCATTTGGCATTGATTTTTGATTTAGCGGTATCCGTTTTGCAAAATCTATCCACAAAGATTTGATAAAACACCGCATTGTTCAGCCATTCGACGTTTTGCATCACGTCATCGTCGTTGATATAAGCAAACTGAAAACTATTAAAATATGCTAAGTTAAAATTGTATGTGCAAACCAAGCCGTCCTCACAAAAGTAGTACGACTTGTCATTGTTTTCAAAGTAAAATACATACGCAAGCCTTGGATCGTCAAGACAAAGCGTCGTGCCGTAATAATCGAATTTCGCATCGCTTGCAATCAGTTCCAATTCTTGTCTAAACTGTTGTTGCGCAATATGATATTTTGTATTATACAAAACGGACAATTTGCAAATTTGTTCGCCCTTTGCAAAGCGAATTCTCAACACTATTGTTTTATGGTCCGTTGCGAAGCAATAATTGCTTTCGGGACGATGGTAAATTGCCTGAATGTTCATTTTCATATTGATTTTTTTCTACTAAGATTGTATAATCCGATTATTATGAGCAAGAAAGTCACAATGAGAGATATCGCAAGAGAGGCAGGCGTTTCTGTCGCTACCGTGAGTTACGTCCTTAACGACAAGGACGATTCGCGCATAAGCGAGGACACAAAACGCAAAATCTGGCAACTCGTCAATCTCTATAATTACCGCATCAACTTCTCGGCAAAATGTCTGAGCAGTGGCAACACCGACGTCGTAACGATATATATCGGCGACAACGACGTCTCTGCCTACAAAGCCGAAACGATGCTCCTCATCCAAAGACTTTCCGATAAACTTGCATCCGTCGGATATTCCTTGCAAGTTACTTTTGACAAAACCGTCAAGCGTGTCACAAATTGCGACGCAATCATTTGCTACAACACCGACAACTCGTTTTTCCGTGCGCTTGGCGAGGTAAACTTTTGCCCCCTTCTCGCGCTCGATACGGTCATTCCGAACGGCGATTTGTTTTATCAAATCACAACAGATTACAACGCCGTGGCACAAAAAGCAAACTCCCTTTTCGGCACGGACAACTGGACTGCCGTTGCGTTGAAACCAAACAGCGAAGAGCTAAAAGAACGCTTGTTGCAACAACTGAATCACGTTCGGTTTATAGAAGACGATTCCCCCGTTTCGACAGAGTCGCAAAATGTTGTCGTCCTTGGCAGTATGGTGTCGAAGTTTTGTCAAAAAAACGCTCCTAACGTTTTGACTATTGATTCTCATTCCGATGAAAAGATCGACAAAATCGTAGAGTGTCTTGACATCGCAATCAACCGAAAAGAAGCCGTGTCAAGCGATATACGAATCTGATTTTACACCGAAATCAGGTATGCCCCTGCAACAAAACGTCGCAGGGGCATTTATTATTGTTATGCTGTTGCTTGTACTTTATAAATATCGATTTTGTCGGTTTTATAGTTGTAAACAACTCGATACTCGCCTGCTTCGGAGCAGCAAATGTTGTTCTTTCCTTCAACCGTGAATATTGCGTTTGCGTCGCCGTCCGTGCCGAGTTTATCCTTTCCAACCCAAAGGCCGCCGTCCTTCGCGCCGATATTATACGCGTCCAGACCGAATTCGACATCTTTTGCAAACGTCAAAGTAATTTCATAAATGTTTTTGTTTTCGCTGTTCGCCGTCATCTTGAATTCGTCTTTGAACTCGTGTTTCCAGCCGTTCATCGTGCCTTTGACAAAAACGTCTTTGCCTACTTTTGCGATGGTCAAAACCTTGCTGTAAGAGTTGAACGTTATGTTATAAGTTCCGCTCTCGCCGACTTTGACGTTTTTGTTATCCTTGCTTACTGCCGAAAAACCTACCGAGCCGACAAGATATTCCGAGTTGTAGTCAGCAATTTTATTGTCCCAAGTAAGCGTTTCGTCGGTTGTTTTGTGTGCGCGGACAACCAACTCATCGCCCTTGTTGAGCACAACGTTTTCCAAGGTGTAAACGTCACCTTTTTGTATCATTTTGTATTTTGCTTGGTTTTCCGACTTTTGATAGTCACCCCAATTTCCGCCAAGTATTGTGCCATCGATGAAGTAGTTATATTCTGTTGCGTCAACCGCGCTCTTGGTTGCGGAGATAGTTTTGCTTTCGGGATCGAGAACAAAGTCATATATGCCTGCTTCTTTGGTTTTTATATTACCTACAAGTTTGCCGTTTTCATCGGTTTTCCCGGTAAACAATGCGATACTTGCTTCATCAACGTCGGTAATTTTGAAATATTGGCTGTTTTCTTTGATCTCGTCGCCTTTTGTTACGGCGCCCATGAACATGAATTCTTCACCCGCTTTGAGTTGAACTTTCAACGTGTGTTTACCGTCCGCTCCCGCTACGAAACGAGTTGCCGGCGAGAAAACGTTTGCCCAGTTGGTGATTCCTGCGCCTTTGATGTAATAATTGACGACTTCTTGCACTTCAACGGGCTTTGCGTCGCCGTTACGCGTGACGGTCAGGCGGTTGTTGCTTGTATCGGAATCGGTTGTGAGCGTGAGCGTGTAATTGCCGTCTTGCTTGACGCTGATATTTTTATTTTCGTCAAGACCGGTGGCAGCTTCCATGTATTCGTCCGCACCTACAAGGTTTCTGAAAGAAGCACGTGCGCCGTCTTTATTGTTGTAATCAAGAATACCCGTATCAAGCAACACCGTGAGTTGGAAAGCGTCGCCGACGTGCAAATCGATTTTCAGTTCAAACACGTTGTTTTTGCCCTCTACTTTGGCCATATGATAGTTGGTTGCAAGTTTGTCGCCCCAACCGTTCATAGTGCCGGAAATAACCCAGTCTCTCGTATCGACAAAACTGTTGTCTTGCCATTGCGCATACGCTTTTGCGTCCTCTTCCATCGGAGCGTCAAAATCGAACGCCTTTGCACTGGTCGGAGTAACAAACCAACCTCTGAAAGTAAAGCCTTCTTTTGTCGGTGCTTCCGGCATAGTAGGCGCTTTGCCCTTTTCAACCTTTTGCGTTGACAAAACGGTTGTTCCGTCGTTGTCGCACAAAGTGAGCGTAACGGTTTCCGTTTCGTTGCAAGCAACCATAGAAAGCGTCATCGCCACAATGAGCAACGCAATCGATACAATAGATAAAACTTTTCTCATAATTCCTCCTTGAAAAGCATTGCTTTCTCTGCTTAACCGTTTGCTTAATCGTTAAGCAATTTTATAATACCCCTTAAATCTTGGCTTGTCAATACCCCGTTTTTAGTTTTTTATTAGGATATTCTTCAATATTTCAATTTGTGAAAAGTAAAAAATAAAACGAACTTTGAATTTTCATCAAGGTTCGTTTTATTCTTGTTTGGTGCGCAGAAAGCAACCGCAGTTGAACACATCAATCAAAACAGTTTTTTGCTAATTATTTTCGCAAGAACAGTTATCGCTTCTTCATATGATATATCGTCATATAATAAGATTGATGTGTTTTCCTTGTAATCAATCCTATAATACTCTTTATCGATTATTTCTTGAAGAAGTACGTTTATGTCTTTTGTCGATTTTGCAGATTCACAAAACGGGCTGTTTGACCTCGCATCTCTTGTTTCTTTGGCGAGTGTTCTTATCACATTGTCATCCGATAAAAGCGGATACAGTTTATAAATATCATAAAGATGTCTCGATCTCTCTTTTGTTTTACCTTCCAAATAGTAATCACATAATGCAAAAACCTTGTCAATGAAGGTTCTATCGATAGATTGTGTGTTTACAGGATACGGCAAGAGTTCATATGTATCGATAAATTCATCTAGCCCCATTTCATGAAGATAATCATAGATTATACTCGTAGCCAATTTTTGCTCATACGGAAAAGACCGAATTGAAAAAATCGTGTCTATTTCTATATCAGGCTTTAGCCCGTCAATCATAAACAAGCCGGCATACTCTATCTTGTAATGGTTGAAATCCATTCTGCTTTTTATGTCATCGAGATTCGATATAGAGAAGCCCAACTTTTCGCATGCGTTTACAATCGCCGTTTTTACACTCTTGCGATTGCCTTGCGACAAATGATTTTCATCCAAAGTAATATCGATGTCTTCAGAAAATCTTTTTATTACTTTATGGCATTTAGACAAAGACGTTCCGCCTTTGAATATCATAGACGGCAGCGTTTGACTCAATTCTTTGAGTAATAACGAAACATAATAATCTTTTTCTATAATTCCAGACTCAATTCCACTTCTTTGGGCAACTTGAAATATCGTTTGTTCAAATAGATTTTTATCTTTATGCAAAAGCATTTTGCACCTCGCTACTCATAAAATTCTTTATAGCTCTTGCAGGAACGAACTTGGCGTATTTCATAATACCTTGAATGGATATATTGTTCTGTTTCATATAATCAACGATTTTCTGTGTCGCCAGTGCATCAATAGAACGAACATCCGCAAGGTTGAACAATTCCAAAAGCATCATCTCTTTGTAGTTCGAGTTATTTATTGTAGTACGCGCCCTTTTGACTATAATCGTTTGATTGTTTATTGTCACACGTCTTGATTTTGTGGCTTCATTGTTTGTGAAAACTTCTATGACGTTCGGCATTTGAGTCGTTATTCCAAAACTATTAAGCAATGCCAACCCCGTATAAAAGCCATACACTTCACCATTATTTGAGATATACTTTTTCTCAATCACCTTTCGGGGATTAAGCAAGGACTTCCCAAACGGAGTTGTTGTGGGAATATAGTAGCAATCATATCCCGCCTTAGCCAAAAGGCCGCTATTCATAGCGGCATCAATAAGTTGATATACACGTCCTCTTGTATATCCGGAGCAAACATTGGCAATATCTTCAAAAAAGATAGGCGTGTTTTCTCCATATTGATTTTTTAAGCATTTAACAAGTTCCATATTCCCTCGCTATATTATATTCCATTTGCTCTTAAATTATACAGTTTTATACCTTATTTGTCAATAATTGTTGCGTGTCTTTTTTGTTTTTTATCCATCCTATTTTAAATATGCATTTTTAGCATTGATGATATTTCTTATTTTTTTCAATAACGGCATTGATCAAAGTGTCATCAAGATCGTTTTGTAGTTCAAGGGCATGAAGTTCGGATATGTCTTTGGGCAAACAACTTCCCCCATATCCTCGATTGTCTTTGTAAATGAACGTATGGCTAGTCCCGATCCGTGGATCAGCAGTCCAGATTTCTCTTACTTGATTGTAATTTAAACCGAGTTTTTCGCAAATATCATACATTTCGTTGATGAAGATAACTTTCGTGGCGAGAAAAGCATTCTCCATATATTTTGCCAATTCAACCTCGTCTGCGGAGGTCTGATATATCTTAACGTTTGAATTTATCACTGTTTTGTATGCCTCTATTGCCAAGTCGATTGCTTCCGAAGAACCGCCGAACGACAACCAATTTCTTTCCGCCAAATCGGCGAATGGATGCGCTGTGGTTTCACCGTAGTATTCAGGTTGAAAAACTATGTTTTTATGCAGTTTTTCCGCCATTTCTCTCGTATATCCTACCCTGACTGTTGATCGAATGATAATGACCTTGCAATTGCACCAAGACAGGACCTCGTCAACCGCAGTGGTATCACACGAACCGTTTTCACTCATCGGCGTCGGAACGCAAATAAAAGCCGCATCACAATTATTGATATCGTCCATCGTGCCAATATTCTTAAATTTATCATAAACGATAGCATCTTTAAAAAGATTATGCATTGCCGTGCCGACATGTCCCAATCCGATAATCCCTATTTTCATTTTGATTTCCTCCATTTTATTCCCTTATATTCTTTTTGATATTTTGAACCGAGTTCGCTTATCAACTCAATGGCTTCATTCGCACTTTCGAATGAATACACCTTATCGTCCCTTGAATCGCCATAACGTTGTCTTTCATCGACTTTTTTATTTGCCAACTTTGCCGACCAACCATTCTTATTCCAAGCGATAATGAGTTTATACATAGACCAAGCGGTTGCGATTTCAGCCAGCGTTCCAGCACCTCCGCCGATCGCAATGACCGCATACGCATCAACGACCTGTTTCGCCCTCATACTATCTAAACCCGTAGCAATCCTTATGTCCGCAAATTCATTGGCTTCAGAGGTATCGTTACCGGGGAGTATTGCAAGAGTATCGCCGTATTCATACTTATTTGATTTCTTTGCTCCCTTTAAAGCGGCCTCCATAACGCCTCCTAATCCTCCCG
>URIX01000046.1 GCA_900547975.1 uncultured Eubacteriales bacterium
TCCAGCGTGACAGGCTGGCGTACTAACCAACTGTACTACCGGGCCAAATGATTTTAAATTTTGGTGGGCCTTCACGGACTCGAACCGCGGACCGATCGGTTATGAGCCGACTGCTCTAACCAACTGAGCTAAAGGCCCGAATCACATCGGTGAAGTTTGTGCTGGTCGGGGTGAAGAGATTCGAACTCCCGACCTTCTGAACCCAAATCAGACGCGCTAGCCAAACTGCGCTACACCCCGAAAGATTTTCGCGTCGTTCTTTGCGACTACAACAATATACAATAAATCAAAAAAGTTGTCAATGATTTTTTTGATAGATTTGCAGAAATTTTCGACACAAAATTTGAAGAATTTTTCAAAAACCGCAAAAGCCGCCAAAATGTGCGATTAGATACTGTTTATTCTATTTGTCGGAGGCAATATGGAAGTTGAATTTATATCCGACAAAGATTGTATTCGGGTTGTGCTTTCGGGCGAAATCGACGAGTACGGCGCAAAAACGGTGCGAGCGGGCATCGACGACGTGATTGAAAACACGCGCGATTTGCGGTCGATGATATTCGATATGAAGAACGTGACGTTTATTGACAGCACCGGACTCGGATTTGTTCTGGGAAGATACAAGAAACTGAGAAGCAGGCACGCAGAACTTTTGCTTGCCAACGTACCGCGCCAAGTGGACAAAGTTTTTTGCGCGAGCGGCGTGTATCGTTTCGTGCCGATTGTGGAATAAGGAGAATGTATGAATTATTTTGATATGAAATTGCTTGCGACAAGCAAGAACGAAGCATTTGCTCGCAACGCGGTGGCGTCGTTTGCAATCGAGTGTTCCCCCACTCTCGAAGAAATCAACGACATAAAAACCGCCGTCAGCGAAGCGGTGACAAACGTCGTCGTGCACGCGTACGACGAAAAAGATACGGGCGTTATGCAAATCGAATGCAGCATACCCGATGACAAAAAGTCGATTGAAATCGTAGTACGCGACTTCGGCAAAGGCATAAAAGACGTCAAAGAAGCCGTCGAACCTTTCTTCACCACCGCCCAAGACGACGAACGCAGCGGAATGGGATTCACCATCATCGACACGTTTATGGACGAAATGGACGTCGCGTCGGTTATCGGCGACGGTACGGTCGTAAAAATGAAAAAGGTGATGAAAGGATGTTAGATCACCAAACCACGCTCGAGTTGTTGAAAAACGCTCAGGCAGGTGACGACGGCGCGAAAGAAAAACTTATAGAAGAAAATATACCGCTCATAAAATCCATCGTAAAACGCTTCAAAGGCAGGCTCGAATACGACGATCTTATGCAACTGGGCGCAATGGGTTTTGTCAAGGCTATGCAAAATTTCGACGTTGAATACGGCGTTAGGTTTTCGACGTACGCAGTGCCTATGATAAGCGGCGAAATAAAGCGGTTTTTGCGCGACGACGGCGCGATAAAAGTGTCGAGGTGGACAAAAACTCTCGCACAGAAAATCACGGCGTATATAGACGAAAAACTCAAAAACGGCGAGAGCGAACCAACCGTCGAACAACTTGCCAAAGCGTTCGACGTAGAGGCACAGGAAATCGTATACGCAATGGATGCACAGCACTATTTGCTATCCTTGTCCGCAACGGTGGGCGACGACGACCTCGAACTCGGCGACAAAATCGCAACCGATGAGTGCGAAGACGAAAACATTGACAAACTTCTTTTGAAAGACTTAATTGCGGACCTGCCCCAACGCGAAAAAAAAGTTATAATTCTTCGCTATTTTCGCGACAAAACGCAAAGCGAGATTGCGCAGGAACTGGGCGTATCGCAAGTTCAGGTGAGCCGCATAGAAAACAAAGTTCTGCAAAAACTCAAAGACGGTATGATTGACTAAACGCTCGGCAAAAAGCCGAGCGTTTACACTTTTATATTAACTATAAATCGCTCTACTCTTTGACGTACGCATCGCATTTGATGAAATACTTGCGCTTCACTTTGGCGTTGAGAACTTCACACATAACGAGCATCAATAGCGCGAAAACGAGCAGATATGCCGAATAAAGTCCGATGTCTATCTTCTCTGCAATCAGACCGAAAAGCGGCGGCATTGCGGTGATTCCTATGTACGCAAACGCCATTTGCACGCCGATGACCGCTTGCGAGTTCTCTTTGCCGAAATTGTCGGGCGTCGAGTGGATTATTGCGGGATAAACGGGCGCGCAACCGAGTCCGATGACGATAAGTCCGACAAGGGACGGCCAAGAGGCGCTCGTAGGAATCGCAACGAGCAAAATCCCGATAAGTATTATAATCGTACCGAAACGTATAAGTCGTTTGTCACCGAGTTTTTCGGCAAAAAATCCGCTTATGCCTCGTCCGAGCGTGATTCCTATATAGAAAAACGAGGCGAATTTCGCCGCTACGGTCGCTTCTATACCCTTGTAATTGACAAGATAACTCGTCGCCCAAAGTCCTGCGGTCTGTTCCATTGCGCAGTATGCGAAAAAGGCGATAAAAACGAGGTAAATGCCTTTTATTCCGAACACCGAAGCGGTTGAAACTTTCTTTTGCTCGGTTTGCTCGATTGCACCGTTTTTCGACATTCTATCGATGTTATTTTCAAAATTCGAGGATTTTTTCGCGCACTTTTTCCAAACGGGCAGAGTGAAAAACAATATCGCCGACAGCGATATTTGGATGTAAAACACGATGCGAAATCCGCTTCCCCAACCGAGACCGCCGGTAAGTGCAAAACTCATAATATACGGACTTATAGAAGCGCCTACGCCCCACATACAATGAAGCCAACTCAAATGTCTTGCGGGATAATTGAGCGCAACGTAATTGTTGAGAGCGGCGTCCACCGCCCCTGCGCCGAGTCCGTACGGAATCGCAAATACACAGAGCATCCAAAACGCCTTTGCAAACGAAAAACCTATAAGTCCGAGAGCGGTAAACGTAACGCTTATCGCGGTCACGAGCCCAGTGCCGAGTTTGTTGGTGAGCGCGTTTGAAAAGAAACTCGCGATTATCGTGCCGACGGATATGATTATGGTGATTATGCCCGCCGACGACATCGAAACGCCCAAATCGACGTGCATAATCGGCCACGCCGACCCAATGAGAGAATCGGGAAGCCCCAAACTTATGAATGAAAGGTATATTATTGCAAGAAGCAGCGAACACATTTTGTTAGTTTATATTTTTATTTTTTTTTCGTCGATTTGTGATTATTTGCACGATTCGCACGCAACAACTCGGTTTTACCTTGTGAACCGTTATCACAAATCAGTCTTTCAAAGCGGGTCTGCGCATAGCGACGTGGGTTATGCCCTTCCATTTGACGATTTCGCACACCTCGAAGCCGAGTTTTTTGTAGATTGCAACGTCGTTTTCGTCCTGCGTTTCGAGATATATCGGCAAATCGCCGCAAAATTCTTTGAGCATACCTTTGAGTTTGCCTTGACCTCTGAACTCTTTTCTTACGCCGATGTTTTTCACATAGCAATCGGTTTTCGGATTATAATACTTTTTCGCAACCTCGTCCGCCATATCGACGTACTCTTTCGCGATTTTGACTTGTTTGAATCCGACATTCAAAAAGAACGCAATAGTGAAAAAGGGATTCTTGAAAGCGGATTTCAATTCGATTTCCTTATCGCTCGGCGTTTTTATGGAGCACAAAGCGCAAAAATCGCCGTCTTTGTAAGTGAAATTTTGAGCGCAATGCACTTCCGCCCTAAACAAATAGTACATTCTGCTAAGTCGGTTTTTTCTGCCGAAAAGAACGTCGTACGCATCGTAGTCCTTGAAAATTTCGGTAAAGACTTTCGACGCTTTTTTGATTTCGTTTTTCTTGATTTTTTCCATACCGTCATCATATCACGATTCAAAAAACTTTTCAATCGAAAATGCCCTCTTTCGATCGTGCGCATATGCGAGTATTATATTGACATTTTACGCATAGTTTGCTAAAATTTTGTTATTAAAAACAAAAGTCAAGGGGACTAAATTCTATGGCAAATTATTTCAGCGAACGCGACAAAAACATCACCAATCGACTTCGCGCATTGCGAGATCAACTGCCCGAATGTTGCGAGGAATTTTTCGTGGGAATCGAGCCGCAAACGACCACCCTTACAAGACTGAATTACGCCTACGATTTGCGCATTTTTTTCGACTATCTGCTCAAAAACGTACGTGCGTTTCGCGACTATAAAGACGTTTACGACTTCACCGCCGAGGATTTGAACAAAATCACGCTCGGCAACCTCGAAGCGTATATGGAATATCTGTCTTACTATTCCTTCGACGGCAAGGAAAAAACCAATGCGGAAAAAGGAAAAGCGCGCAAAATTTCAACCGTACGCACGTTTTTCAAGTATATGTACAATCACGATAGAATCAATCAAAACGTGTCGGCAAAACTCACTATGCCAAAAAATCACGACAAGGATATCATAAGGCTTGAAAAAAAGGAAGTCGAGCGTATTCTCGACGCGGCGGAAACGGGCGCCGGAATGACAGAACATCAGCGCAAAGTACAGCGCAACACGCACGCGCGCGATTTCGCGATAGTTTCTCTGCTTTTGGGCACGGGAATCCGTGTGAGCGAGTGCGTGGGGCTCAACCTTTCCGACATAGATTTTGAAACGAACGCGTTCACCGTCACGAGAAAAGGCGGCAATCAAGCCATTTTGTACTTCGGCGACGAGGTTGCCGACGCGCTCAAAACGTACATCGACACCGAGCGCAAATCACTTGTTGATAGGTGCGAAAAGTTGAATCCCGGCGACACGGACGCAGTGTTTTTGTCCTTGCAAGTTTCGAGGCTTTCGGTCAGAGCCGTTCAAAATATCGTCAAAAAGTATGCTCAAACCGCCGCGCCTCTCAAAAAAATTTCACCTCACAAGTTGCGCAGTACGTTCGGCACAAACCTATATAGAGCGACGGGCGATATATATCTCGTTGCCGATGTTCTCGGTCACCGCGACGTAAACACCACCAAAAAGCACTACGCCGCAATCGAGGAAGACCACAGAAAACTCGCCGCGCAGGTCGTCAAACTGCGTCCCGACAAAAACGAATGACAAAAACTGCGCAAAAACATTACAAATACGGTCATTTACTATTATATAATATTGACTATTTTGTAATAGTTTGCTAAAATTAAACTATCAATTTTCGGAGCGATATATGGATATATCTTCTGTCAACAGCGACCTTATCCGCGGCAACGTGACGACAATCATTCTCGGTTGTCTGCTTAGCGCCGATAAGTACGGCTACGAAATCCTCAAAGAAATCGAGGACAAAAGCAATTCGCAGTACGTTTTGAAGCAAGCCACCCTCTACAATCAACTCAAAAGACTTGAAAAGCAGGGGCTTGTTTCATCGTACGACGGCGACCCCGACGACACCGGCGGTGGGAAACGTCGCTATTACACGCTCACAAAAGAAGGCAGAGCCTATCTCACCAAAGAAAAGAACGAATACGAGTATTCCCGCACCATTCTCGACAAACTCGTTTCGAGCGACGAGTATGACTTCACCGTTCCCGTTCCCTTCGAGGCAAGCGATCTCCGTCCCTATTCCAAACGCGACGCGGAAGAAAAACCAAAAGTCGTTTATAAGGACAAAATCGTCGAGAAAAAAGTGTTTTTCGACCGCTACGGAAACGAAGTAAGCGAAGAAGACGCCGCTTCCCTGCGCGAAAAAGCCGAGCAAGAGGACGAACAGACACGCCTTAAAGACGAGCAACTCAGACAGCAAGAGGAAGAAACTCAAAAAGTCAGCGAGCAACTTCGTTTGAGCGAGGAAGAAGCAAAAAAGGCTAACGAACAACTCAAACTTTCAGAAGAAGAAGCGCGCCAAAAAGAGGAACAACTCAGATTTCACGCCGAAGAAGTGCGTAGGCGCGACGAGCAACTTCGCAAAACCGAAGAACAACTCAAAAAGAGCGAAGAAGACCGCGAACTCGTCAAATCTATGCTTCGCCGTATGGAAGAAGAAAAGTTGCGCGCCGAAGAAGAAAAACGTCTTGCAGAGGAAGAAGAAAAACGCCGCGCCGAAGAAGAAGCCGAGCGTAAACGCCAAGAACAGGCAAAACCATCTCAAACCCTCGAAGAAATGTTCGCCAAACTCGACGCCGAGAGCGAATACAAAAAGCAAGAGGAAATGCGCACTTACGAGTTTAACTCGCACGCCGAGCCGCAAGAACATACTTACATAAACGGCTATACCAATCAAGTCGAACAAACTCAACGCTCGCAAACGTCGCTCAAAGACATATTCAAACAACTCGACGAGCGCGAAGCGCAAATCGACGACAAACTTGCAAAAGAGCAAGAGCAACAAATAATAGCGCAGCAAGAAGCGGAATTGCAAGCGCAGAAACAGCAAGCGCAACAAGAACAACAAACCGTTCAAGCCTACGCACAAACGCCGGCGCAAGAGCAATTCTACCCTGCCGAACTCGAAAGCAAAAATCAAGTCGACTCAAAAGGTCACTTCGTCACCTCTGCCGTCGTATCGAGGCAAGAAGGCGGATTCGACTACGAAAAAGACGACGTGAATTATCGCGATTTCTTCGTTTCGTTGCAAGATAATAAATCGGACGTACAACAGGGGCAAGAAAAACCGCAACAAACCAACGACTATTCGGACAGTGACATAAAAACGAGATTGTACGCAAAAGGCTTCAAGATTCGTCCATACGACAGAGGAAACACGTCAGAGTACTATACGTTCAACTTCATTCAGTCAAACAGACTTAACCGTGACACGTTCCTCATCATACTTGCGTTTTTCGTCGCGGAAGTCGCAATTATGTGGGCTTCCCTCGCAACGAAAGTCAGTTATACCTACTTCCTTCCCATACTTTTGGTTGGTAGCGCACTCTGCCTCGTCCCGACCGTCATCTATCTTTTGAACCCGACAAGGCGAACGCGAGCAAATTTCAACTTCAAACTGTCGATACTCAATCGCGGTATGTTGTTTATCGAACTGACCGTCGTTTGTATTCTCATCGGATTCTTCGGACTCGGTGCAAACGTCAACGACATCGACCTTATTCTCGAATCAATCGTACTGCCTATGGTTCTGCTCACCAACCTTCCGTTGAGTTCGTTCATTTACTGGTTATTGTATAGAACGAGGAAGTATCATACGGCGTAAGAGCAAAAACCGTTACTAAGGCTGAGACAACACGCATTTTAATGCGTATTGTCAATAGCCTTGTTAGGTTTTTGCTCCACTACCGCGCAGAGAATCTTTGCTATCAAAATAAGACGGACAAAAACTCAAACCACAGTTTCGCAAGATTATCTGCTTGCTGGCGTGCCTGTCGGCACGCTTTTTTAGTTGACTATCGCCGAGGCAACGGCAACACGCAATATTTTTTGCGTATTGTCGAGAGCCTCGCTTGATTTTTGCTCCACTACCGCGCACATTGCTCAAACGGCATTGCGGTGATGTGATGTCAATCGCCCACATCGTCATTCAGAGCGTAAGCGTGGGAATCCCCTAAATAGGAACGAACCTTTTTGGCGATTGACCAATACACCGCACTTGTTCTCGCAATTACTAACCGCGCAACCGTTCTTCACTCTCAAATTATACAGGGACAAATTCCCCACCGCAATTCCGTGCGAACGCTTGCTTGGTGACGTGCCTTCGGCACGCTTTTTAATTAATAATTAATAATGAATAATTAATAATTGTGGGTGGGGATTACCCCACACCCCAAAATCAATTTAATTAGAACATTCAAATATTCCGCAACTGCGACAAAGTCGCAATATCACTTGCGCACTGCGCAAATTTCTTTGTGACAAATGTCATAATTTCACGCACGCTTTGCGTGAATTTCATTGCACTTGTGCTTCTGCGTTCCGCCGCGATTGCGTTGCGTGTTCGTGTCGCGGAAAAACTGCAAAGAAAAAGAAGTCCTATAAATAGGACTTCCCTTCTTGGCAGGGGAGACGCGACTCGTGAAAGCGCAAAGCGGCTAATATAACGAAGCATAGCAAATTCATTTGCACCGCGTAGTGTCAGATGCAACCGCAAACGCAAGGAATATCGTTCCGCCGCGATTGCGTTGCGTGTTCGTGTCGCGAATCGGCTGACATAAAAAAGAAGTCCTTTCAGGACTTCTTCTCTTGGCAGGGGAGACGCGACTCGAACACGCAACCGACGGTTTTGGAGACCGTTGCTCTACCATTGAGCCACTCCCCTATGCAAATTTAATGCTTAATCATTATAGCAAGCACTTCGTTTTTAGTCAATGATTTGAGTCGAAATTCACCGCAATTATTAATTATTCATCAGCCATCGATGTTAGATTTGAACGTCAACCTAAACATTGCGACTTGAAATGAATAATCTGTCCCGATCGGATCGTTTGCATTCTTTTCAACGTCAAGCACGATTTCGATAAAAGAAGAGTTTACATTGTTTTCATTAAACACCGACACGCAACCGAATCCGTTTTTTGAAGAAATCGGATTATATATATTTGCTGCGGAATCGTTTAACCTCGCTGTCGGCGCGGCAACAACATCATTATTATCAAAAATGCCAATCGCAAAGTATCCGTTGTCAACGCCAAAATTCATATAACTTGAATTGTTGGAAATCAAATTGTATGCCCCGCCCTTAACATTAACGGTTTTTGGTGCGGTGGTTTTGACGGTTTGTCCGTCAAAGTAGCGATAATACATATTGATTTTGAGGTCTCTTTCGCTTTGGAATGCAATCCAACAGGTAGAAAACTCGTCTTGTTCATCTGCCATCAAAACAAGCGATTGATATTCTGCTTTCGGAGCAAGTTGAAAATAATCTTCGGTCGAACTTATTGCAAGACTTCCGTCTTTATATTCCGTTCTCGCATACCAATAATACTTTGTTTTCGAATTGATTTTTCCGTCAACAAGTTGTTCGACATAAGCACGATAGTTTCTGTTGCTGTTCAGTTGGTCGTTTCCGTCTTTGTCGGAAAGAGCTTTTGAACCAATAACATAATTGATTATGTAGTCCTCGATTTTCTTTGCATCGTCAAGAGAGAACCCGAAATATGTTGTTTTGTCAAAATATTCGGCTTGCAAGTCACTTAAAATTGCGTCAAAGTTTGGTTTTCCTCCGGTGATAGCAACACTTTGCCCGCGATAGGAAATTTGCGGATAACCGTTAGAATCGAATTCGTCGTCAATGACAATCATGTTTTGATAATCGGTTCTTCCAAGCAAAATTTCATACAAAACAACTTCCATTGCTTCGAAATAGAGGTTGGAATAGAAAGTTTGATACTCACCAGATACATACAAATGATGTTTGTCGACTGTATAAAAATAGACCTCTTTCCATCTATGATCTGCGCACCCCCACCCCAGAGGATTTGATCCATTGGCAAAAGACCATTTCCAACGATTTGCTTTATTAAACCAAGCACTCCATCTTTCTGTTTCATCTTCGTAATCATCATTTTCTACATCATACGCTTGATATCTTATCGAGTCATAATAATAGATGTTTTTATTTTCGCCAAAACCTTTGCCTGCGCCAAATGTGGTTGCACAATCTTCAACAAGTGCTTTTGAAAGTTCCGATATATTATTTTTTGCTTCTTCGTCGGTGTCTGTTCCGCGATATCCGAGTTTGAATTTATTTGACACAAGTTCAACCGATTGATGATTGCCCGAGCCACTGGAGCCACCTGAACCGCCCGAACCTCCGTTTCCGTCGGAACTGCCACCGTTATCGTCCGAATCGTTAGAACCAAACATCGAACAGCCTGCAAATAGCAAGCAACAAACGCTCAACAGCAAAACAAGCAAAAGCGCAAATATTATTGTTTTTTGATTTTTTGTTTTAATTCTTGTAGTGTTTTTCATAAAAACAGTTTAACACTTACATAAAATAAAAATCAAGATAAAAAAATAAAAAGGTTTAAACGTGATTCTCGTCACCTGTCTACACTCACTTCTCTATCGCTTTTACATTGACAAACAGAAATAATACAATGCCGTCAAACAACGCACCGACAACAACGGACAAACATAGCCTTGAAAACAACCGACAAATACGCACATTTAAATATCTCAAATCCCAAAAGCTATAATTGAACCAAATAAATTCTTTGTCTTGCAAACAAATTCAAAATTGTGTACAATGAAACTATGAAAAAACAAGTTGAAATCTACACAGACGGTGCGTGTTCGGGCAACCCGGGCGTTGGCGGCTGGGGCGTCGTTATGCTCTACAAAGGTCACAAAAAAGAAGCGAGCGGCGCGGAAAAGTCTACGACAAACAACCGTATGGAACTCACCGCAATAATACAAGGTTTGAAAATGCTCAAAGAGCCGTGCGTCGTCACGATATACAGCGACAGCGCGTATTCGGTCGAGCCTTTCCTCAAAGGTTGGATAAACGGCTGGATTATGAAAGGCTGGCGCACTTCGAGCAAGGACGAAGTGAAAAACGTCGATTTGTGGAAAGAACTTCTCTCTCTTATGCAAATTCACGAAGTATCCTACGTCAAAGTCAAAGGACACGCCGACAACGAACTGAACAACCGTTGCGACGCACTCGCACGCGGCGCAATCAAAGAGATGCAAAAAACGCTTCCTGCCGAACTTCCGCCCGTTCCCGACGGAATTTGACAAGCGGCACGCAATATTGCAATAACAAACGCTAGCAAGGTGAGGTATGAAACAAATCAACAAAAAGCACTTGCTTTTCTTGATTCCAATCGGCATTTTGGAAATCGTAATGCTCGTTTTGGAATGTTTACCCAACGGCGTTGAAATACACTTCGATGTGCCCGCTTATATCGGCGCGACGGGTCATTATAGCGAGTTTTATCCGTATTTCAGCGGTATACCGTACGGATACGGAAACTTCTGCCCTGTCTTTATCGGAATTTTGACGATTGCGGTGATAATTCTATGGATTATCAATATTTTCGTAGACAAAAGAGGTATTGACATCGCGATATTCGTAATGACGATTCTCAAATTCGTTCTCGGCGCGGTGGAACTTATATTCTCGCAAACGGCAATCAACTGGGCGATGTTCGCGTTGTCATTCGTCCTTGCAATATACTGTATCGCAAAAGCGGTTATCAACAAAGAGTTTTCAAAAACAAAGACACCGCAAGAACCTCTCAAGGAAACCGAAAACGAATAATCGGCAACTTCCGCACTGATTGAACTTATAAAACTAAAAAGCAAATTCGGCGACAAACGCAACACGGAATTTTGCGATATAAAGGTAACAAAAAAATAAAACCAAACGCATTAAATTTGCAAACAAAAAAACCGCAATAGCGGTTTTTTTGACATTCTATTGCGGTATTTTAACAAGTTGCTGTCAATCGAAATAATCGATTTGCATAGAATGGCGCACTTTTGCAAGCGTTGCTGCCGCTTTTGCTTTCGCCTTTTGCGTACCATTTTTGAGGATTTCGTAAACGGCGTCGGGATTCTTTGCAAGTTCGAGTCTTCTCTCGTAAATCGGTTTGAGTTCGGATTGCAAGACGTTTATTAGGAATCTTTTGATTTTTACGTCGCCCAAACCGCCGCGTCTGTAATGCGCTTTGAGTTCGTCGAGATTCTTGTAGTCGGGCAAAAACTCGGCAAAATGCTCGTCGGTTGCAAATGCGTCAAGATACGTGAACACGGTGTTCCCTTCCACCTTGCCTTTATCCTCGATACGAAGGTGATTGGGGTCGGTAAACATCGACATAACTTTCGTCTTTATCTCGTCGGGCGTGTCCGAAAGGTAAATGCAGTTGCCGAGCGATTTGCTCATCTTTGCTTTTCCGTCGATACCGGGAAGTCTGCAACACTGCTTGTTGCTTGGCAAAAGGATTTCGGGTTCGACAAGAGTTTCGCCGTAAATCGAGTTGAATTTGCGCACGATTTCTTTGCACTGCTCCAACATCGGTTCTTGGTCTTCGCCGACGGGAACGGTCGTCGCCTCGAACGCCGTGATGTCTGCGGCTTGACTGATAGGATAAGTCAAGAATCCTACGGGGATACTCTTTTCAAAGTCGCGCATTTTTATCTCGGCTTTTACGGTCGGATTGCGTTGCAATCTCGAAAGCGTGACGAGATTCATATAGTAAAACGAAAGTTCCGTAAGTTCCGGCACGGAAGATTGAACGAAAATCGTGGATTTTGCGGGGTCGATTCCGCACGCAAGATAATCGAGAGCAACTTCAATGATATTGTTGCGCACTTTTTCGGGATGTTCGGCGTTGTCGGTGAGTGCTTGCGCGTCGGCAATCATAATGTAAATCTCATCGAAATATCCGCTGTTTTGAAGTTTTACTCTTTCGCGCAGGGAGCCGACGTAATGTCCGATATGCAATCTTCCCGTCGGTCTGTCGCCTGTCAAAATGATCTTTGCCATAATGCACCTATTGTTTATAAGTATATATTATATATACTATATCACTACTATAGAAAGGCTGTCAAACTACTTGCGCACGCCTTTTTCAAAAAAAATAAACCGTTGCCGTAGCAACGGTTTGTTTTTTATCAAACAAGGATTATTCAGCGGGTTCTTCAACTTTCTTTTTGCGAGTTGTCTTCTTTGCGGGTGCTTCTTCCTCTGCCTCGTCTGCGAGGTTGAGGTTGAGGTTCTTGAACAAATCGCCGAGAGTTGCGGAAGAACTACCGGAAACCCATTCTTTGGGTTCGTTGGAAGATTCCTTCTTTGCGCCGCGGCGTTCGCGTTTGCTTTCGCCGTCTGCAACTTTTTGTTCGAACTTCTTGACTCTTGAAGATCTCTTTGCCGCTTTTTCTTCGTCCGTTGCTTCTTCTTGACCTTCTTGAACTTGAGTTTCTTCGGGTGCGGGAAGCAATTCCTTTATAGAAAGAGTGATGCGGTTGTCGTCGAATCCGATGATCTTTGCTTCGACTTCTTGACCAACCGTCAACGCTTCGTTTGCGTCTTTGATCCAGTTGTGAGAGATTTGAGAAACGTGAACGAGTCCGTCTACGCCGTCATCGATGGATACGAATGCACCGTAGGGGAAGATTCTTTCAACCTTACCTTTGATGACCGTACCGACGGGGAACTTCTCTGCCGCAACTTCGTAGGGTTTCTTTTGAAGTTGTTTGTAGCCGAGAGAAATTTTGCCTGTTTCTCTGTCCATTTTGAGGACTACGAAGTCGTAACTTTCGCCGATTGTGAGAACTGTGGAAGGATCGGTGATCTTGTTCCAAGAAAGTTCGGAGATGTGAGCGAGGCAATCGAAACCGCGAACGTTTACGAATGCACCGAATTGCGTGAATCTCTTAACTTTGCCGGTCACGATGTCGTGAACGTGAATGTTGTTCCAGAAAAGATCCTCTTTTTCTTTCTTTTCTCTTTCGAGAATTATACGTTGAGAAGCGAACAAATATCTCGACTTCTTTTGGGGTTTATCTTCGCTTTGAGCGTTTTCTTCGCCCTCAGCCTCTGTATTTTCTTTTTCCTTCGGGGGCATAAGCGTCAAGCGGAGCGTTTTGCCTTTGTAATCTTCGAGGTTGCTGACATAACCCATTCTGATTTGGCTTGCTGGAACGAAGATGGTGTATTGACCGAGTCTTCCTCTCAAACCGCCCTTGACGACTTCCGTCATAGTCAAAGAGAATTCGCCTTGAGCAAGAGCCTTTTCCGCTTCTGCTTCTTCAAGACGCACTGCGTCAACGTCCTTTTTGGACAAAGACACGTACTCTTTGTTGACAGCAAGAATAGTTGCTTGAATTTCATCGCCCTCTTTGAAATCGGCAGGATTGTAGTTGCCGTCCAAAGATGCTTCACTCTTATCAATGAAACCGTCTTTCTTTCCGCCGATTGCGACGTAGATGCCGCTATCGCCAGCGCTGATGACTTTGCCTTTGATGCGTTTGCCGACTTTGTAATTGGTGTAGCCGACGGAAGTTGCAGATTTCAAAAGGTCTGCCATAGTGGTGGGTTCTTTTTCTTCGGCGACTGTTTGCTCTTGAAGTGTTGCCTCGTTTTTCACTTCAGTTTCAACTGTTTCCACAGCGTTCTTTTGAGTTTCACTCATAAGTCTTGTTACCTCCTGTATCAACCACGGCGGAGTCGAAGCCCCTGCGACAATCGATACACATTGAATATCCTTGATAAATTTTAT
>URIX01000047.1 GCA_900547975.1 uncultured Eubacteriales bacterium
TGTCTTGATTGCATCTCTCACCACTGCTACATACGCTTGGTTCACAACGAGTAATGTTACGTCCGTTCAAGGATTTGGTGTTGAAGTCACGTCATCAAATGCTGTGAATATCGGACTTAAAACCAACAACACATATGAAGCAGATGCCGCTATAACGGCTTTTATGTCCGGTGATTGTACTTATGAAGCAGGCGAAGCAGGTTTATTGGGTGGCGGAACTTGGAAAGACGGCACCACTGGTTTGAGTGCATCTGTCAATCACTCTGTGACTTGGGGTGCACAAAACAAAGCGGTCGGTGTTGCCAACACCACACTCAAAAAAGTCGAAGATGCAACCATTGCAAATACTTTGCTTTGGAATGTTAAAGGTGGCACAAAATCAATCGCAGCAAATGTCGAAAAGAAAAACAATGTTGAATCTTTAACGAATCAAGCATATGCAGTTGCAAACAGCGATTACGCATATCTGTTCCTTGGCGCAGCACCAACAAAAGAATTGCAATCAAATGAACTGGTCATATGTGTTGATTATGGCACCAATCCATCACCGCAAATCGGTATTCTTGCCGCACTCCACGTCGCATATAGAGTGAATAGTGCAGGTGAATGGCAAGATTTAGACATATTTGGAAGCAATCCATATACAACTAAACAAGGTACATTGACTACCAATTTGTCTGATTCTCAAAAAGCAACATACAAAGCCACATATGGTGCTGATGCAGGAACAACAACCACATATGCAATAACAATTACCGGGCTTACAACTGAAAAAGATAAGATTGACCAAATTGAGATTGTTATTTATCTTGCAGGTGCCGACTCGGATTGTAAAGATCAGGCAAAAGGTTCAAAAGGCGACATCAAAATATTCTTCAACACAACAGATGTGAGTGTTGGCGGCTAATGAATAACATTTACAGTTAAAATCCGATGATATAGTCAACAATTCAGAAACGGGCTCGGTTTGCCGAGCCCGTTTCTTTTTTTTGGAAGATTTAGTTATTATTTATTGATTATGCTGCTTCAACACCTGCGAAGGTGATGTAGATTGTAGAGGAAACGCCTTTTGCTGCTTCCAAGCAGTCGCTGTCGAAACCTGCAACGTAAATCACAAGGTGAAGTTGATAGATACCGGAAACGTCAATAGCACCGCTTGTAACTTTGTCCAACTCAATCGGGAAAGTCATTGCGCCTGTGTTCAACGTAACTTTTCCATCACCACCAAGGCAGGTCAAACCGGTTGAATTAGCAACATTTTTATCGTATGCAGTTTTTGCTGTGTTATATACGGTGTTTGTAACTGCAGTTGGCTTGGTAGCATAAGAGTAAGACGTGCCGTAAACATTATTGTCAACCAAAGTGTTTGTAGCCGTTCCGTTGGGTTTTACAAGTTCGTATGCAACGTGGATTGCAGCGTTCATACCGATGATTGTGCCTGCGCCGGGGTTAACCGTAACGTAGCAAGTCATAGATTGAAGGTTTGCTTTTGTTGCTTGAACACCGATAACGACATCGAGATAGTCAAAGTTTTTCCAAGCGGTATCGATTGTGTCCGCTTTGACAGAAGTTGCTTGACCTTCTGCTTTGATCATACCGGTTTTGTAGTTAGCGTTGCTAAATTCCGTGTCTGCAGTTCCTCCGAGATTCGTGCCGGGCGTGTATTGATGTGTTTCGGCATCCCAAGAGCCGGGTGTTCCGGTAAAAGTACCAGTGCCGATTGCCTTTTCAATATTCGACAAGTTCAAATTGTTTAAATCGATGTTTACGCCGAGTGCGTTGACATCGCCTTCCCAAGTACCTTGATCGGCAAACGTTGCGCCCTTCTTATAAGTCGTTGAACCGCTGTAGAACGAAGCGTTGGTAGGTGTTGCAACAAAGTTGTTCGTGCCGGAAACGCCGATAAGCAAATCCGCGCCTGCGCCAACTTGGAAAGCAATGCTATCGATAGTTGCGGTTGCAGATTGTGTGAACCAAGCGTATGTAGCAGTGGTGAGAGATGCAATCAAGACAACAACCATTACGACTGTTGAAATAATCAAACCTTTCTTTTTCATCATTTTTCTCCTTATCGGAATAAAGCCCCTTTCTAAAAACTTTATCCCTAAATTTATTTTTTGTTTGTTTTTTAATTTTGTTTTGTCATTCATCCGCTTGTCATTCAGAGGAGCGGAGCAACATAGAAATCCGGCGGAGCGAAATGCGGCTTGATTGCACTATGTGTCTCGAATGACATATTGTCGAGTTTGCGCATTTTGCTTTCTGCTCGCAAAATTGCGATTTTGTGCAAAAATCTGCGCTGAGGCAACATCAACACGCAAATATGCGTATTGCCGAGAGCCTCGTTTGATTTTTGCACTACTACCGCGCAGAGAATTTGTGCTATCAGTTCAAGCACGGATAAGAACTCAAACCGCAGTTTCGCCAAATTATCTGCTTGGTGGCGTGCCTATCGGCACGTTTTTCCTTTTTTTCTTGCGCTGAGGCAACATCAATACGCAAGTGTGCGTATTGCCGAGAGCCTCGTTTGATTTTTGCACTACTACCGCGCACCATTGCTCAAACGGCGTTGCGGTGAAAACAATAAACAAGTTTATTGCAAAGCACCGCACTTGTTTTCACAATCACTAACCGCGCAATCGTTCGTGTGCTCTCAAATCAAGCAGGGACAAGAACTCGTGCCACAATTTCGCACGAACGATTGTTTGGTGTTGCGTGCTAAGCACGCTTTTGCTTTGAAGTGGGGAAGGGGAAACGCATAATTTGATTGCGTGTAACTTGTTTTGCGGAAAATCATTGACAAGTTATAAATCGATGTGATATTATAACAAGGCTTTGAAAACGAAAACTTTTGGTTTTGGAGAAGTACCCAAGAGGCCGAAGGGGCTCCCCTGCTAAGGGAGTAGTACGAGTGAATCGTAGCCAGGGTTCAAATCCCTGCTTCTCCGCCACAAAAACCCGATCCGAATAGGTCGGGTTTTTTTATGTCGTTTTGCGGGATTTCCGTGCTACGCACGGGGCAACGGTGTTGCCGAACCCTGTCACCGCCAGCTGCACGCTCCGTTTCCAAAACATTGTTTTTACACTCCGCTGAAATACAAATCCCTGCTTCTCCGCCACAAAAAACCCGATCCGAATAGGTCGGGTTTTTTGATGTCGTTTTGCGGGATTTCCGTGCTACGCACGGGGCAACGGTGTTGCCGAACCCTGTCACCGCCAGCTGCACGCTCCGTTTCCAAAACATTGTTTTTACACTCCGCTGAAATACAAATCCCTGCTTCTCCGCCACAAAAAACCCGATCCGAATAGGTCGGGTTTTTTGATGTCGTTTTGCGGGATTTCCGTGCTACGCACGGGGCAACGGTGTTGCCGAACCCTGTCACCGCCAGCTGCACGCTCCGTTTCCAAAACATTGTTTTTACACTCCGCTGAAATACAAATCCCTGCTTCTCCGCCACAAAAAACCCGATCCGAATAGGTCGGGTTTTTTGATGCCGTTTTGATTAAGTTATGACATTTTTTAATGTTGCTTAGAGTGAAAGGCAAAGCGGTTTTTGATGTTATTTTGGTTAAAAAATAGGGCGATTTTTCACTGCCGTTTAGGTCAAAAAGCAGGGCGGAAGAATGGACGGTACGAGGAAAAACAATGATTTGGAAGATTTTTTGGATGATTTGAGGCGAAAAAGTGCCGTTTGAAGCGGTTTTGACGAATATTTGGTATTGACACAGAAGGCTATTTGGGTTAAAATTCATAGTGTATAGTTATAACTATACGTACAGCAAAATCATTCGAGCAAAGCGGAGCGGTTTGCTTCGTTTAAGGACAATAAGTATGGCTCGGTGACGTCAATAGTCATTCGTTTTCTTCTCGGTCGCGCTCGTGGCGCGGCATATGGCAATAAGTCTTGGGTTGAAAGTGAAGAAGCATCAGAAAAGGAAGAAATTATGAACATCAAGGAAAAACTCGCTTCCGCTTCCAAAAAGGAACGCACCCCTCAGCAACAAAAGGCTATGACCATTCTCAACTGGGTGGCAACGGCTGTCTGCATCGTCGTGATTATATTCGCTCTCGTAGTGGCGATATTCACTATTGCCGGTTCGACGAACGATAATCATCTCACGCAATTCGGCGACAAGATTTATCTCAACGTCGCGTCGGATTCAATGGAACCGACTTTTAACACGAGCGACGTGATTATCGCAACCGCTTTCGATTATCAAAAGCAACTTTCCGAAATCAAAGTCGGTCAAGTGGTGACGTTCAAGACCACAGTGCGTTCGGGCGGGGCGACTTACGAAATTTACAACACCCACAGAATCGTGCATATCAACTATGAAGAAGACGGCAAGACCGTCAGAAACTTCACGACGCGCGGCGACAATCAAGACGGCACTTGGCAAGAAGCCGCAGCGGAACTAAACAAAGAAGTAGGTTCGCAAAACGAAGCTATAATCGGTCACAAAGAGACCGTTACCCCGTCTAATATAGTTGCGACGTGGGGAAGCGTTGACGGCGAAGGCAACTTCACGGCGGGCAAGATGCTCAAAGGCGTGGGCGGATTCTCCAACTGGATTCAGGACACTGAAAACTTCGGGGCAAATCAAAAGACTCGTTTCTTCTGCGTCGTAGTTTTGCCGCTCATCTTGTTGTTTGTTATTTACGCATTTATTTTGGTGCGTACTCTCGTTATTGCAAAACTCGAAAATCAACGCAAGGTACAATCCGAGCAGGTTGTATCCGTTGACGGACTTTCCGACGAAGAAAAACGTCGTCTTGCGCAAGAATTGCTCGCTTCGTTGCAAGCGAGTGCCGGTGGCGAAAACGCAGACAATGCGGCGGCGCAAGAAGCACCCGTTCAAGAGGAAAAATCCAACGAGCAAAACACCGACGAAAAGTCCGAATAACAGGGCCGTATCGTTGCGTTTTGCGCATAGCTTTCGCGCGTGAATCGAATTTTCCTTATGCAAAGTTTCGGGATTTTTGCATATATACTTTGTATATATTGCAAACGAAAATCCGAGCGTGACTTTGCAATCGTCCGAAAGGACGTCGGCTACACTGTGTAGTCCGAACCACGAAAAGCAATACAATGAACATAAATTTAGTTTTTGAATTTCTCAAAGCCTTTCTCGGCGCGTTTTACGACAAAGGTATCGGCAGTATTTTTTGGGGGATTCTGCATATTTTCTACAACGAAGGATATGCTGACGCTTTCAAGAATTACACCGAATATTTCGGCGCGGGCGAGTGGGCTGTCGCAATCATATTTATTCTGTTGATCGTTGCGGCTATAGTTGCCATAATCGTGTTGGCGGCACTCGGCATACGCAAACTCGCAAGGCTTCAAAAAGCCAAAGTTTTGCCGCAGGATCTCGTTGAAGAATGCGCGAATCTCAAGAAGCAAATCATCAAAATGTCGGCTGAAAAAGACCGTATTCTCGGTATGCGCGTGAGCGATATAGGCAATTACGATGGCGAAGAAGAAGGCGAGGGCGGCGAGAAGAAAGAGGAACAATCCCCCACGGGCGAGTCGCGCTTCTACAAACTCACCGAAATCGACAAAATCTACGAGAATTACGTTCCGCCGGTGTACGACGACGAAATCACGTTGCCCGAACTTTGCGACCGTTTCCGCAATTTTGCTTGCTCGCGTATGCGTCTTTACTACAATCCGCGCATAATCCGCCTGTTTATCGCAGGTATGTCGACGTCGCGTCTTATGATTTTGCAAGGTATATCCGGTACGGGAAAAACCTCGCTTCCGCACGCAATGGGTATATTCCTCAACAATCCCGCGACGATAGCGTCCGTTCAGCCGTCTTGGCGTGACCGCACCGAACTTTTCGGCTACTTCAACGAATTTACTAAGCGTTTCAACGAAACCGAAGTTTTGAAAAAGATGTACGAGGCAACTTGGAACGACCAAATTTACCTCACCGTTCTCGACGAAATGAACATCGCGCGCGTTGAGTATTATTTCGCGGAAATGTTGTCAATTCTCGAAATGCCATCACGCGACGAGTGGATTGTCGACCTCGTGCCGTCGGGCTGGCCTAACGACCCAAAACATATCGACAAAGGTCGTTTCAGACTTCCGCAAAATATGTGGTTTATCGGTACGGCAAACAACGACGACTCGACGTTTGCAATATCGGATAAGGTTTATGACCGTGCTATGCCTATCAACATCAACAGCAAGGGCGTACCGTTCGATGCACCGTGGGCGGACAACATCTTCATCAGTTACAAGCACCTCGAAGCGATGTTCAAAGAGTCGCAAGAGATATACAAGGTGTCGCAAGACATTCTCGACAAAGTCAATTTGTTGGACGACTACGTTATCGAGCATTTCCGCCTCGCGTTCGGAAACCGTATCGTGAAGCAACTCAAAGAGTTTGTTCCGTCCTACGTCGGCTGCGGCGGCACGGAAATCGACGGACTCGACTACGTTCTCTGCAACAAGATATTCCGTAAGTTCGAATCGCTCAACTTGTCCTACATTCGTGACGAAATCGACGGCTTGATTTTGTATTTGAGCGAACTATTCGGCGAAGAGAATATGCAAGAGAGCAAAGAGTATATCAACAGACTCAAAAAACTCTTCTAATGCGTGACGTTAGAATTAATAATTAATAATTAATAATTAATAATTGCGGGTGGGGGCTTGCCCCCACGCCCAATGAATAATTAGAGCGTGTAGCAAAATACTACGTCTTAAAATTCCACCTTATCAATCTATCCGTTAGAGTGGAAGAAAGTCAATAAATCTCATAAAAGTATGGCAGACAACAAGATTACCAGAGAAGTGTACAGACAGTACGCCGATAAGATTGTTTCCGTCCTCAACAAAGAGGGCTTTTATGAGCAATTCAAAAAACGAGTCGATAAAGGCGCGTCAAATTTCAAACTCGCAAAAAAACGCCTCGTTCAAGACATCTCGATAGACTGGATAGACACAATCGAGGGCATTTTGCCAAACCTCGATACCATCGTGCGTAACCCGAGAAAATTCATCGTTCAGGAAGAAGATATCGTGGACGTGTCGCTTGCAAGAAGTATCTCGACGGAATCCGTCAAATTCCTTGCTCAGCACACGAATATGATTTCGAAAGTGGACGAAAAAACGGGTGACGTCACGCCGTCCAAAATCCTCAATATCACAAAAGAGGAATCCTTCGAGATTTACGAAAACCGCTTTATTTACACGCTTCTTCTCAAACTAAAAGACTTCGTTACTATGCGTTACGACAAGATAAAAAAGGCGTCGGCAACGCAGGACGTTCTCGAACTCGACATAGAATCGAGATTCAATCTTCCGAGCAAAAAGATAACTTACAGAACGGAATATTTTGCTCAATTAAGTTTTGACGAGGTTATGCGCCTCGACCCCGACACGCTCACGAAAATCGAGCGAGTTGCCAAAATCGACCGCATTATAACCGACTTTTTGTCCTCGTCCTTTGCAAAATCAATGCGCAATTCCGCGCCCGTCCGTCCGCCTATTATGCGTACGAACGTCATTTTGAAAGAGCCTAACTTCAAAAAGGCGCTTACTCTTTGGCAATTTATCGAAACATATCAGCAATCGGCAGGCTTTTCCACGTCCGATGAAGTCGAGGACTACGACATAGACGACGAAAGCGAGCAAAGGCTTCGCAGTATGGTCACTCTCAACACTATGGTTTTCGAGAGTTTGTACGACCAGTGCGAGACTGATATGGATATGGAAGACAAAGATTTTGCCGATTTCTTGCGCGTTGGCAAAATGGACTTTGAAAAGGACAAAATCGACCGCGACGAGTACTCTCAAAAACTCGACGACGAAAAGGAAAACGAGGACGAAAAAGAGAACGTCGAGAAAGTGAAACCCGAGGAAAACGAGGAAGCGGAAAAGGAAATCCCGCCCGAAACCGAACCCGAAACTCCGCCTGAGCAGCAAGAGGAACAACCGCAAGAACAAGAGTCGGAAACTCCGCCCGAAATCGAAGAAAAAGAGATAGAAAAAGAGATCGAAAAACCGCAAGAGATAGAAAAAGAGGTCGTCGTAGAACACCCGGTGGAGGTCGAGCGTTTCAAAGAAATGCCGCCTAAAGCGGATCAGGAAGAAGTTGATCTCGAACCCGACGCGGAAAAATTCGATCAGCACTTGTTTGAAGTCCGCAAGATATTCAAACGTCCCGACGACGATAAAATCAAGCAAGAGGAAATCATCAAGGCACGCGACGCAATCGACCGTTGCCTTGCGTCCTATCGCAGAATCAAACAAGAGGAACTCGACGAGCGCGACAGACAAGAACGCATACGCCGCCGCAGAGAGGACATCAGAAAGCGCGCCGAAGCGTTCAGAAAACAGCGTGAAGAACTCGAAAGAAACGCGGATTCGGCAACCGATTCGGCATACTTCGGCATGGACCCGTTCAGTTTCCAAAAGGCGAAGATTCAAGAGAAGAAGCGCATAGAGGAAGAAGCAAAGCGCAAGGAAGCGCTAAAGTTCGACAAGCGCGAAAACCTCGAATTAGAGGACAAAAACACCGAGAATATAAACAAGTCCATCGACGAGATGGAAAAAGCGCGTAAAGAAAAAGCGGCGCGAGATATGAGAATAGATCACGCACTCGACGCGATAGATTCCGTTATGCCCATAGACGGCGAGATTTCGCCGCAAAAGACGAAACAAAAAGTCGTTCTACCCGTCGTAAACGAGCAAGAAAGCACGGCGGCGCAAGAGCCTCAAAACGTTGAGCCCGAAGCGCAAAACGTCGATGACGTCGACGTCAAAGCGGAAAAGCCCTCTTCAACGGCTCAAAAGAAAGGCAAAGTGCGCATAGCAAAGGCGCAAGAAATCAATGCGTGGACGGAAGAAGAAAAACCGCGCAGAAAACTCAATCTCTCGCCCGTTGACGAAACGAAAGTAGCCGTGGGCGAAGTGCACGTCAAGAGCGCCGATAAGGTTACGCCGTGGGGCGAAAACGCCGAACTCGGAAAAATCGAAACCGAGCAGGAAAAGCCCAAACGCAAGTATAATCGCAAGCCCAAGCAAGAGCAAACCGTCGAACAGACGGGCGAAATCGCAAGCGAAAATGCGGTCGAAAACGTCGAGAACACCGCAGAAAAAGTGGCTGAAACGGACAGCGAAAACGTCGAAAAACGCACCGAAAAAGCATCGAAATTCGCTCGAAACGCGGCAAAGAACGAGGAAGTTCAAGCCAACAAACCGGTGTCGGAATTGCGCATAAACATCGGCACAAGAATAGAAGATACGCAAGGTATGGGCATACACTTCAAGAGCGACGAAAAGATAGTGCCGTGGGGTGTCGGCGTAACTTTCAAAAATCAGGACACCGAAAAAAAACCGAAGCGCAAATACAATCGTAAGCCCAAAAACGACGAAGAATCGCAAGACTGATACGAAGAATCGCAAGACATATTCACTAAATCATAAGTCTGATATCGAACGTAATTGCGAGCAATAGCAAGCATAAAACGGCAAAAAAATGAAGAACAACGAGCAATCAAAAGCAAAGAAAATTTACAACGTCGCGTCAACTGTGGTCGTGGCGTTGATTTTCGTGTTTATGATTGTCGTGGTTGCCGTTATGCTCATACAGAAAAACAGCGGCGGCGAAAGCAAGATTTTCGGCTACTATATGTACGACGTGCTCACGGACAGTATGAGCGGCACGATAGAACCCGGCGACGTGATTTTGTGCAAAGCCGTCGAGGACGTAAACGAGCTGAAAGAGGGGGATATAATCACTTTCAAAGCGCCCAACGGCAACTACAACGAAACGCACCGCATAATCGAAATCGCAAGAAACGAGGACGGTTCAATCAAGTATTTCAAGACCAAAGGCGACAACGCGAAAGAGGCGGACAGTTGGGAATTAAAACCCGAAAACGTCAAGGCAAAATACGTCAAAAAGTCGGTTTTTATCGGCGGTTTGCGCCGCTTTATGAAGCACTGGTACGGCTACGTCACAGTGGTGGTCATTCCGCTTTGCGTGGTGTTTGCGCTGATAATCGCGGGATTTGTCAAAGACAAGGTTGCGCTTGAGAGCGAGAAAGAAAAAGACAAGGCGATAAGCATATCCGACATAAGCGACGATGACAAAAAGAAGTTGCTTGAAAACTATTTGAACGAAACCGAAAACGCCGAAAACATCTCCAAAACCGAAGAAAACGACGACAATAAACGCGCTGAAACACAAGAAAACGACGAGAATTAATCGCACCTAAATCGACAAAAATTGCAACTGAAATCGAATCGAAAGCGGCGGAAAAAGCAATGAAAAATGCACTAAAAACGACGACTTGTCGAAGAATTAAGCGGAAAATTTCAAACTTCGCTCGACTTTAATCGTATTTTAAGAAAAAAAACTTCAAAAATATTTTTTTGCGGAATCTAAACGAGTATATCGCGCTTACATACACGCTTTGCGTTTTGGGGCGCGATAAATTTTATTGCGTTTTTGCGTGCGCTATGCTAATATAAAAAAACTAAATATATATATTAGGGGATATTATGCTCGCAAAGATATTAAGTTACGCTCTCGACGGATTGACGGGATACGCCGTCGACGTCGAAGTGGACATAAACAGCGGATTGCCCGGCTACGATATGGTCGGTCTTGCTTCGACCGCAACAAAAGAGAGCAAGGAAAGAGTGCGCTCTGCAATCAAAAACAGCGGATTTCAATATCCCGCAAAACGCATAATCGTCAATCTCGCGCCTGCCGACACCAAAAAAGAAGGCCCCGTGTTCGACCTTGCGGTCGCGCTCGGTATTATGGCGGCAACCGGTCAACTCGAAAACAAAGCCTACAAGCAGTACGTCATCATCGGCGAGTTGTCGCTCAACGGCGAACTTCGCCACGTCAACGGTATTATGCCGTTGCTCATATCCGCAATGCAAGCGGGACATCGCAAGTTTATCATTCCCGCCTCGAACGCAAGAGAAGCGAGTTTCATCGAGGGCATAGACGTTTACGCGCTCGAAACCTTGCGCGACGTCGTGGAAATGCTCTCGGGCGTGGTTTACGAAAAAGTGCCGTCGTCGACGTATGAATCCGCTTGCGAAAATCACGGCTACGGCGTTGATTTTGCCGACGTAAAAGGGCAGACTGTTGCAAAGCGCGCGCTTGAAATCGCGGTTGCGGGCGGACATAACGCGCTTATGATAGGACCGCCCGGGGCAGGCAAAACCATGCTCGCAAAATGCGTGCCTACCATTATGCCCGAAATGACGTTCGAAGAAGCAATCGAGGTGACAAAGATTCATTCGGTCGCGGGCATACTCGACAGCAGCGTCGGAATCGTGACTACGAGACCGTTCAGAACGCCGCATCACACGACCACCGTTCCCGCACTCGTAGGCGGCGGCGCAAAGGCGAAACCGGGCGAGGTGAGCCTTGCAAATCACGGCGTACTGTTTCTTGACGAAATGCCCGAATATTCCCGTCATGCGCTCGAAACTCTGCGCCAGCCCCTCGAAGACAGGCGCGTCACCGTGTCGAGAGTGCAACAAACGACGGAATATCCAGCAAACTTTATGCTCATCGCGTCTATGAATCCCTGTCCGTGCGGAAACTACGGCTCGAAAAATCAAATTTGCCGTTGCACGCCGTCGCAGATTCACAACTACGTATCCAAACTCAGCGGTCCGCTTATGGACAGAATAGATTTGCAAATCGAAGTTGATAATATTTCGTACGACGAATTGCGCACCAAGCAAGAGGGTGAAACGTCGGCGGAAATCAAGAAACGCATAAACAGAGTTCGCGCTCTGCAAAGAGAGAGATTCGCAAAAGACGGCATATCCACAAACGCCGAAATGGGGTCGAGAGAACTTGCAAAATACTGCCAAATCGACGAAAATTGCGAGAGATTGCTCAAAAAAGCCTTTGAAAAACTCAATCTGAGCGCAAGAGGCACGACGAGGATTCTCAAAGTCGCGCGCACGATTGCCGACATCGAGGGAAGCGAAAATATCACCCCCGCGCATATTGCGGAAGCGATACAGTACAGAGGTCTTGACAGGAAGTATAGTTGATGGACGGATTCGACAAAAACACAAAAATTTTCGTTGCGTTAAGCCTTGTCGAAGAACTTTCGGTCAAGAAAAAGTTCGCTTTGCTCGAACAATTCGACGAGCCTTGCGAACTTCAAGAAACGTTTGCGAGAGGTATTGTAGAAAAGATACTCGGCGACCACGCAAAAGACTTTTACGCAAAACTCGAAAGAATCGATGACAGTCTGAATGAAATGCAAAAGCGCGACGTGCATTGGATAACTTTTCTTGACGACGAGTATCCAAGGTCGCTTTCGGACGTGTATGACAAGCCGATTGTGCTGTTTGCAAAAGGCAACGTCGAGGCTTTGAAAATGCGTATTATATCCGTTGTCGGTACACGTCGTCCGACGAGGTACGGCGCCAAAGTCGCGGAAGAATTTTCGAGAGAATTTGCAAGAGCGGGGCTTTGCATTGCATCGGGTTTTGCAAGAGGCGTTGACGGAATCGCGCACAAGGCTTGCATTGATAACAACAGCGCGACGATTGCGGTGTTTGCGTGCGGACTCGACGTGATATATCCCGCAGAGCATAGAGGACTTGCCGACGGAATTTTGGCAAACGACGGATTGCTTATAAGTGAATATCCTCTCGGCACGAAACCGCTTCAATATCACTTTCCCGATCGCAATCGCATCGTGAGCGGAATATCAGAAGCGGTGTTTCTGCCGCAAGCGGCAAAAAAGAGCGGCTCGCTGATAACTATACGCCTTGCGATAGAGCAGGGCAAAGAGATATTCGTCGTTCCTGGCAACATCTACGACGAGGAAAACGCAGGCGGCAACGAGTTGTTGAGAGAAATGCCTCACGCGCTTGCAATATCGCCCGAAGACGTGCTTGACGCTTTGCATATACAGCGTGAAGCGGTCAAGAAAGAACCCGTGCAGATAGGTATCGTCGAAAGCCGGATTCTCGACTCGCTGCATGACGGCGAAAGACATTTCGAGGAACTGTTGGCAGACACGGGACTCAATGTCGCAGACCTTACTAACGTGCTTTTCAACCTCGAAATAGACGGACTTATCGTCAAGACGGCAGGAAATTATTACTCACTTGCGTGAGAATTAATAATTAATAATTATTAATTAATAATTGAGGGTGGGGCATTGCCCCACACCCGAAACGAAAACTTATTCGAAGACTACTCGTACACGAAATGTGCGACTTCGAAGACGGAACACGAGCCGCAACGGCGGCG
>URIX01000048.1 GCA_900547975.1 uncultured Eubacteriales bacterium
GGCGGTATGGGCGCGACGCGTTAAACAACACATCCAGTGAATGTGTTGTAGCCAAAGCGAACGAGGCGGATTGCTTTACAAACGCCGAAGTCCAAACACGTGAGGAAGGGGGAAAGTTCGGATTCAAATCAAAAAGCACGGCGACGCCGTGCTTTTTCATTAGAAAGGTTTTGAAAAACGATGAATTTTTTGTTTTCGATATATATACAATCGAAACGTCCGTTTTATTGGACAAAATCAAAAGATTTTTAATTTTTTTGAAAAATTATCGTTTTATGTATCTGAACACGAATACGCCGCCGCGTTTGACGTTGATGTGAATTTTTCCGCCGAGCGATACGTTGCTCAGTCCGCGCGAGTCGCAAGAGGTGAGGATAAGTTCGTCAAGAGGATATTCGAGATTCTTCGAGTCGCTCACAAGCGCGTTTTCGCCGTAGGGAAGTATGGATATGGTTTCGCCCTTTTGCGTTGGCATATCGAACTCGCCCTCGACATAGTAAATGTCCAAACCGTCTTCTTCGGCTTTTGCGCTCATACCGAGCGAGTGAGCAAGGCGCATAATCGCAAGGTTGCAAAGCACGTGGTCGACTCTGCCGCCCGTTATGCCGTAAAACACGAGCGAGTCGGCGTTGTATACCTCTTTTGCGTAGTATACGGCAAGTTCGCCGTCGCTTGCGTCCTTGTGGGGATTATGCTCGACGAGCGGAATGTCGATGCCTTCGGGTTTTTCGAGCGAATCGAAATCACCGAGTATGACGTCGGGCGTCACCGTGCATACGTTGAAACCTCCGTCGCAACATACGACTTTGTCGCCTTTGATTTTGCGCTTTATTTCGCTTCCGCAATTTAGAACGATTGATACTTGCATAAAAACAGTGTAGCACTACGCAACGGTTTTTGCAATTTTTGTCGCTGTATTTTTCAAAACTGCTATTGAAAAAGTGCGTTTTATTGTATATAATGTGCTTAATAAAACCTTGTTTTTGAGGGAAACGCATATGAGAGAGTTCAAACTCAAAAGTTTTGACAACACCGAGATTTATTGCAGGCTTTGGGACGACGTGCAAAATCCCAAAGGAGTCATTCAACTCGTGCACGGTATGAGCGAGTACGCAGGCCGCTACGATGAGTTCGCGCGCTACCTCAACAAGAGAGGCTACATAGTGTTCGGCGACGACCACCGCGCACACGGACTCACCGAAACCGACCAAAACCGCGGCAAGCACCCCGGCAATATATTCAAAAAGACGCTCAATGACGAGTTGTTCTTCCGCGAGTGGCTCAAATCGCAATATGACTTGCCCGTGTTCCTGATGGGGCACAGTTACGGCAGTTTCCTCTCGCAAGCGTTTGCGCAAGAGGATACAGACGTAAAGGCAATCGCGCTCATCGGTTCGGGACATATGAGAGATTTGTTCAACCTCGGCAAAATCGCTGTTGCGCCCATATTCCTCGTTGCGAGAAACTGGCGTCCGCGCATCGTCAACTGGGTGAGCGACAACTTCCAGAAATTCAAAGGCGACGAGGGCAAATTGCAGTGGGCAAACAGCGTTCGCGCAAGACGCGAGGACGTGCTTGCCGACCCGCTCGCACACCAAAATATGTCCGTCGGTTTCGACTTCTATATGATGAAGGAAACTTCAAAACTTTACAGCAAAAAGGCGCAGGCAAAACTCAATCCCGCAACCGCGATAGGAATCTTTTCGGGTGACGCGGACTCGGTCGGACAAATGGGCAAGGGCGTCAAAAAACTCGACAAGATGTACAGACAAAACGGAATTAACACCGAATTGCACCTTTACCCCGGCGCAAGACACGAAGTGTTTTACGACTGGTGCGGCGAACAAATGCAAAAAGACGTTGCGGACTTCTTTGACAAATTCATCATCTACGAGCAAACAAGCATAGACGATTTGTGCAAATAAAAATATATCGCAAAAGTCCTGCTTTTTGAGGCGGACTTTTGTTTTTTTGAGGGATAAAATGAAAGTTTCTATACCTTCGGGATTTAAGATAGGACACTACGACGACGACTTCACGGGCGTGAGCGTCATACTTGCGCCGGACGGCGCGGTAGGCGGCGTGGATTGCAGAGGCGGCGCACCCGGCACGAGAGAAACCGACCTTTTGCACAACGAAAAAATGATGCAAAAGATAAACGCGGTAGTGCTGTCGGGCGGCTCGGCATACGGGCTTGCTTCAACCGTCGGCGTTATGGAATATCTCAAAGAGCAAGGCAAAGGCTATCGCACTATGGGCAAGATTATCCCCATAGTCTGCGGCGCGGTTTTGTACGACCTCAATCAAAAGGAATATCACTATCCGACGGCAGAATACGGACTTAAAGCGTGCCAAAACGCCGCAAAAACCCTTGATTTCGGCAATATCGGCGCAGGAAAGGGCGCAACCGTCGGCAAAATCAGAGGCTTGAAAAACGCTTGCAAAAGCGGCATCGGCGCGGCAACCGTCAAGGTGCTCGGCGTAACCGTGACGGCAATAGTTGCGGTCAACGCAATGGGCGACGTAGTTGACGAGACGGGCAAAATCATTGCAGGCGCAAAAGGGCGCAAGGGCGAGTTTATCGACACCGAAAAGTGCCTTGCAAGCGGCGATGCAATGAAACTTTTGCTTGGCACAAACACCACTATCGGTTGCGTAATCACCGACGCAAAACTTTCAAAAGTCGAGGCAAACTCGATTGCGAGCATATCCCACAACGGACTTGCAAGAGCAATCCGCCCCGTGCATACGATGTATGACGGTGACACGATGTTCTGTATGGCAAGCGGCAAACGCCCCGTCGTGAATCTTGCCATAATTCAATCCGCCGCAGTCGAAGCGACAAGACAAGCCATTGTCAACGCCGTGCGAGAAAGCGCAAACTATGACATAGTGTATGAAGCGGAATCGAAGACGGAACGCGAGCCGCAAGACAGAGTGACGTTGGCACAATGATATCCACTGCGTGGATGATATCCTCGCACAACTCGGTTGAAATCCTCACATAAATCGGATGATATCCACACTGCGTGTGGGTTGCGGAAGATTTGAATATTCCATAATCCAAGCGAAGTTTGGATATCATCGTGCAATAACGCACGATTTCACCACAAAGTGATATCATCGCCGCAGGCGATATCATTTAGATGATGAAGGGGGAAGCTTCAAATAAAATACATCGAGGGCGGTTCGCCCGCACCCCCGAATAAAATATTCGCATAAAACAAACAAAACCTATGAACATCAGCATAATGCTCAAACCGGCGTCGTCAAATTGCAATTTGAGATGCAAATACTGTTTCTACAACTCGCTCTCAAGCCAACGCGAGATGCCTTCGCACGGTCTTATGAGCGAAAAAACCTTGCGCGCCACGCTCAAAAAGGCGTTTGATTTTGCAGGGAACGATAGGGTTATGCTGTCTTTTCAAGGCGGCGAGCCGTTGCTTGCAGGCAAGGACTTTTTCAGGAAATTGCACGAGATTATACGTCAGCTTAACGTCAATCGCGCACCCGTCAGCATAGGCATTCAAACAAACGGAACGCTTATCGACGACGAGTGGTGCTCAATCTTCAAACGCGGCGGCTATCTCGTCGGATTGAGCCTTGACGGCGACGAACTTGCCGACTCTTTACGCATTGACGCAAACGGCAATCAGACGTTTCATCGCGTTCTCGAAAGCGCGAAACTTATGCAAAAGTATGGCGTGGATTTCAACATTCTCACCGTGCTTACAAAGCAAGTCGCAAACAGAATCGTGCCGATATACAACTTTTTCAAAAAGCAAAAATTTAAGCACTTGCAGTTTATCCCGATGTTGAAACCGTTGCGCCTCGACGAGTCGGGCAAGCCATCGTGCGTAAAAACTTACGGCGAGCCGTTCCCGAGCGATGACGAAAACTATGTTATGTCGGGCGATGATTATTACGAGTTTTTGCAAAAATGCTTCTCGCTCTATCTCAAAGACTGTATGGACGGGAAGTATACTTCCGTAAGACAATTCGACAATTTCGTGCGACTTGCGCATTTTCAAAACTGCGAGCAATGCGGAATGGAAGGGCATTGTTGTCATCAGTTCGTCATCGAGGGCGACGGAGAAGTGTATCCTTGCGACTTCTATTGCCTCGATTGCTACGATATGGGCAACATAAACGACACGGACTTCTTTGCTTTGTCCAAGCACCCCTTAGCCGTCGAATTTATCAAAGAAAGTATGGTTGTAGAGGAAAAGTGCAAGACGTGTAAGTACTTTGCGATGTGCAAAAACGGTTGCAAACGCGAGCGTATCGACATCGACAAATGCGAAGCGTACAAAAAGTTTTTCGCTTACGCCTTGCCGCATTTGCAACGAATAAGTTGAAAAAATAGGCGGGATAGGGCATAGTTTTTGAGATAAAAAGCATAAAAAACCCCGCAAAAAAACCAATAAAAAATAACGAAAAACCATAAAAAAACGATAAAAAAATACGCTCGGTTGACGAGCGTATTTTCGTTGTAACGATATAAATTCTTGTAATATCGGTTTTATATAATGCCGATTATTCTTTGTCGGAAGCGACTTCTTCCATTGCGGATTCGGTTGCGTTTTGGCAATCCGTGCATTCGCAGCAAGCGCATTGTTCTTCGTTGCAAGCGGTTTCTTGGGCTGCTTTTTTCTTCTTTTCGCCCCAGTTGCGCATAACGAGGAATTTGTTGCCGAGGAAACTCATAACCAATGCGGTGATTCCGCCGACTGCCTGACCGGTGAGGTTGTAAATTTGATACAAGAACTCGGTTTGAGCAACGGGTTTGGCGCCCATGCAAGCGGTCATAATCGCGCTGCCGAGCAAGGTTTGAACGAATATAATCGTGACAGCCAAAATGACGTACATAATGCCCGAAATCACGATGTTGTTGGTGCAGTTGAATGTCTTTTTGCGGTTAAGCACGAACGTGAGCACCTGACCGACGATAGAACCTATCAAAAAGCCGATGAAGTCCGACGTGGTGGGGTAGCCGAAAACGTCTTTCAACGCGCCGAGGTCGAAGCCGTAGAATCTTTGGGTAAGTACGCCGCCGCCGAGTTTGAGCAAAGCGGGAAGAACCAACGTTATGATAAGTTGCGAGCCGCCGCAGATGAAACTGAAGAGAGTGAAGACGACCATTTGGCGCACGTCTTCGTTGGACTTGATTTTGTCAACGAGTTTTTGGAGCCACGCGGGAAGTTTGACTTTTTTCTTTGCTTTGCCGTCGGTTGTTTCGGTCGTTTCCGTCGTTTGCTCGGTCACGACTTCTTGATTTTCGACGCTTTCGTTTGTTGCATCGGTTTTGATTTCGTCCATAATTTTTCGTCCTTTTGTTAGGATTTTTATATCCTTAACAAACTGTATTATATATAAATAAACAATGTTTGTCAACGACTTGTTTTTTCAAGTGTACAGAGGCAAAAATCGGCGGTTAGAGAGAGGTCGTTTTTTTGCTTTACGCACTCGACTTTGTCTTTGGGTGCGCGGTAGACGTACGGGGTCATCGTGAGCAAGTCGGAAATCTGTTTCGAGGATTCGAGATTGAAAGAATACGTGATTTCCTTTTTGCTCAAAAGGGAAAGAGTGCTGCTCGGCAAATCCGTTTCCACCTTTCTCACGTCGTCGTAAAGCGCGCGGCGAAGTTCTATGAGGTGATTTTCGCAAGGGTACACCAAAACGAGAATGCCGCCGCTTTTGAGCACCCGCGCGTATTCGTCCATAGCGAAGGGCGAAAACACGCAAACCACGACGTCTGCAAACTCGTCCTTTACGGGAATATCGTATACGCTTGCAACCGCAACGTCCGCTTGTTTTGCGCGCTTTGCGCAAATTTTCACGGCGTTTTTCGATATATCGACCGCGGCGTAAACGTCGCTTTCGTTGCGCCGTGCTTCGATTATGCGCGACAAATAGTAGCCCGTGCCTGCGCCTGCGTCCAAGAGGCTGATAGGGCGATTTGCAAATCGTGAATTAATCTCGCTTGCGATAGCGTCTGCCAAAGGCGCATAAAAGTCGCAATCGAGAAAATCTCTGCGCGCTCTCACCATTTCGGCGTTGTCGCCGGGGGCATTGGATTTTGGCGGAAGAAGATAAAAATATCCCTCTTTCGCGCAATCGAAAAGATGCCCGTTTGGGCAAACGGCGTCGCGTCCTTCTATAGCAAGAGGCTTTTTGCATACGGGGCATAAAAAGTTTGTCATAAAAAGATTATAGCACCAAATCCGAATTGCGCAAACGATTTCAAAAGTCGATTGCAAAGCAATACGCTTTTGTGCTATACTCGAAGTATGTTGGAACTTCTCGCACCCGCAGGGGATACGGAAGCGTTTGACGTTGCGATAGAGAGCGGCGCGGACGCGGTATACCTCGGACTTGACAACTTCAATGCGCGTATGAAAGCGCAAAATTTCGATTGCGACAGTATTGCCGATGTCGTTTCGCGCGCCCATTTTTACGGCGTGAAAGTTTACGTCACCGTCAACACGATTTTGCAAAACGACGAGTTTAGCGACCTGATATCGCTTGTTAAAGCGGCGGTTGATGCAAAAGTAGACGCGTTTTTGGTGCAGGACCTCGGTGTATGCAAGGTGCTTAAAGAGTGCTTCGAGGGGATTGTGCTTCACGCAAGCACGCAACTCGGAGTGCACAACCTTCTCGGTGCGAAGATGTGCGAAGAAGCGGGATTTTCGAGAGTTGTGCTGTCGAGAGAAACCAAACTCGAAGACATAAAAGAGATAAAGCAAAACACAAATCTCGAAATAGAATATTTCGTGCAAGGCGCGCTGTGCGTGGCGTTTTCGGGCAACTGTTATCTTTCGTCAAAGGAACAGGGCGCAAGCGGAAACAGAGGACTTTGCAAGCAACTTTGTCGTTTGCCATACCGTGCGGAAGTGGGTGGAAAAACCTACGACGGCTACCTTTTGAGCGCAAGGGATTTGTGCCTTTACTCGTCGATTAAACAACTTGCCGAGGCGGGCGTATGCTCTTTCAAAATCGAAGGCAGATTGAGAAGAAAAGGCTACGTCGCGTGCGCCGTGCAAGCGTACAGAAAGGCGATTGACGAAGCGGAAAACGGCAAGAATCCCGTTCTCGACGACAAGACGAAAACTATGCTGAAAATCGCTTTTTCAAGAGGCGAATATCTTGAAAGAGCGTATCTCGACGACGGCACGCCGAAAGTCATCGAAAAGAGATTCAACAACCATACGGGCATAAAAATCGGCGCGGTGCGAAGCGTAAAGGACTTCGGAAAGGACGGACTTTTCGAGATTACCGTTGCGACGAAATATCCGCTTGAAAAGGGCGACGGTCTCAAATTTTTCGACGGCGACAAAGAAAAGGCGAGTTTGGGCATAGGCGAAGCGAAGCCGTGCGGAAGCGGCGCGTACTCGTTCGTCACCAAAACGAAAGTTAAGGTCGGTTGGCAAGTAAATCTCATTCTCGACGCAAAAGCGGACGAAGAACTGTTGCGGGCAAAGCGTTACGTTCCGATAAAACTCGAAGTCGAGGCAATGGAAGGTCAACCGCTTGCTATTAAGGCGATATACGAAAAGGACGATTGCAAATGCGAAGCGCAAAAGCGCACCGAGCAAGTGCTCGAAAAGGCGAAGAACGCGCCTATGAGCGCAAACGACGTGGCGGCGGCTTGCTCGAAAGTGGGTGACAGCGGTTTTTGCGTGACCACTTGCCGAGTGAACACCGACGGCGTGTTCGTTGCAAAGTCGGTTGTGAACGCTCTGCGCCGCGAAGTGCTTGCCGAGTTGAAAGAGAAAATCATATTATCAAATGCACCCGAAAAAGTTGCGTTCGACAAGGATAAAGCGGACGAATTGCTTTCCGTTCTCGACGACGTAAAAGAGGTCGAGGCAAAACAAGTAAGGGTTGTGAAAAGCGAAAAAATCAAAAGCGTGCTTTTGAGGGCAAACGAAACGTTTTTGCTCAAACCCGACGTTTATTCGGCGCAAAGCATACAACGAACGCTCGATTTGTTGGATTTGAGCGTTGATAACGTCGTTCTCGATTTGCCGATACTTGCAAACGGCAAGGACTTGAAAGTGCTTGAAAAATCCGTTGCGGAAAGCGGAATAAAACGCCTTGCGAGCGAAAATATATACGGTCTGTACTTTGCAAAGCAAGGCTATGAAGTGATTGCGGGCGAGGGACATAACATTGCCAACGTCTTTGCGGTGCGAGAGGCAAAAGCACTCGGCGCAAGCGCGTATATACCGTCGTGCGAGTATAAGGACTTTCCCGCGTGCGACGACGTCGAGCGCATTGCCGCGGACGAGGACATACCGCTTATGACGTTTGCACATTGTCCGTACAAAACGATTTTCGAGTGCGAGTGCAAGGATTGCGCATACAAGCCCGACCTCGTGCTTGAAAGGGAAAAAAGAAAATACGCCGTGCGCAGAGTGCGACTTTCTTCTTGCCGATTTGAAATGTATCCGCTGTGAGCGAATACGAGCAAATTATATCCGGAATAATGAAATTATGACTTGTCAAAATCAAAGCGTTGTGCTAATATAATTGCAAGCGAAAGCGAATATATTTGTAAGGAGATAAAACTATGCCCAGAGTTATCAGCGATGAGTGCATCCAATGCGGTGCTTGCGCAGATACTTGCCCCGTCGGCGCAATCGCAGAAGGCGACAGCAAATACGTTGTCGATCCCGAGCAATGCATCGATTGCGGCGCGTGTGAAGACGGCTGCCCCGTCGGCGCAATCAAGGAAGCGTAATTAGCAACAAAGATCAAATAAAAAACGGTGCGATTGTCGCACCGTTTTTTATTGCCGAAAAGTAGATTTTGAAAAGTGTATATTTACCGTCATTTTTTGTTGCCGAACTCGTCTTCCAGTTCGAGCAGATAATCCGCGCTGACGTTGAAGAATCGCGCAATGGAAACAAGGGCTGAAGAAGTCGGCTCTGTTTTGCCGAGTTCCCATTTTGCAATGGCAGACTGACTTACTTGCAACGCTCTTGCAAGTTCGTACTGGCTCATATCTTGCGATTCTCTCAAATCTTTTATGATGTCTTTGAACATAAACAAAGAATACCTTAATTAAGTATTTTTGTACTTGACAAGTCTAAAAAGACTTAATATAATTATTGCAAGTACAAATGTACTTAAACTTTGTTTATACATTGGAGGAAAGAAGATGAGGCAAAAGAAAACGCTCGTTTTTGTTGTTGCAATCGTTTTGATGTGTATGATGTCTGTTGTTCAACTTACCGCTTGCGATGAAAACAGTGACAATAGCAATGCTAATAATGTTGTTGAATATCAGGAAGTACAATTAACTGTATCTAATTTTTTTGATTATTTTATCCCTAATACAGTATCAACGCTTATTTCGACATCGAGAGACCCGTATGTTAGCAGTATATATTATGCAAAGTACAGAGTTGACTATAATATTAAATGCAAGTATTCAAAAGCAATATGCGAAAATGTTTCTATTGAATTTAAGGTAGATACCGATACATATAAAGATAGCGATGGAAATTCTCAAAAATATGATATAACGAAGACAATGCAACTAACCGATGACGGAAAAGGCGACATATCCTATAATTATACAGATATGTATATGCCAAGTGTGTATCAAAGTGAGGGCGGGATTGTCTTAAATAAGAGTACGCTATCTAATGTTTCGGGTACAATAAAGATTCCTAAAAATTAAAAAAGAGGCGACGGACTTTGAGTCCGCCGCTTCTCTTTTATAGGGAAAATTATGAGGGGTTTTAGTTTGTGCCGCCGAAAGCGGCAAGGGGATTAGTGCTTGGACGAAACGGTGATTTCGCCGTCTTTTGCGTCCACGACAATCGTGTCGCCCTCGTCCATATTGCCTTGCAGGATTGCTCTTGCAACTTTGGTTTCGACGTTGCTTTCGATGTAACGCTTCAAGGGTCTTGCGCCGAAGGTCACGTCGTAGCCGCCGTCAACGATGAGGTCTTTTGCCGCTTGCGTAACTTCGAGTTTGAGGTTTTGCTTGTCAAGCCTCGATTCGAGTTTTTTGAGCATTATATCGATAATCTTGTACACGCTTTCTCTCGAAAGAGGCGTGAACAACACGGTGTCGTCAAGTCTGTTGAGAAACTCGGGGCGGAAGGTTTGTTTGAGCAGTTTGTCGATTTGCTCTTTCGCCTCGTCCGTGATGTTGCCGTCCTTGTCGATGTTGTCGAGGATTATGCCGCTGCCGAGGTTCGAGGTGAGAATGATTATCGTATTCTTGAAGTTGACCGTTCTGCCTTGGCTGTCGGTGATTCTGCCGTCGTCAAGCACTTGAAGCAAGATGTTGAACACATCGGGGTGTGCTTTTTCGATTTCGTCGAACAAAACGACAGAGTAGGGTTTTCTTCTCACGGCTTCGGTGAGTTGTCCGCCTTCGTCGTATCCGACGTATCCCGGAGGTGCGCCTATAAGACGAGATACGCTGAATTTTTCCATATATTCCGTCATATCGATACGCACGATGTTGCGCTCGTCGTCAAACAGATAGGACGCAAGAGTCTTTGCAAGTTCGGTCTTGCCAACGCCCGTCGGGCCGAGGAACAAGAATGAGCCGATAGGTCTGTTTTCGTCGGATATGCCCGCACGAGAACGAAGCACCGCTTCGCTCACCGCGTCAACCGCTTCGTTTTGTCCGATGACTCTCTTGTGAAGTTCGTCGGAAAGGTGAAGCAGTTTTTCCTTTTCGCTTTCCATAAGTTTGGTTACGGGGATGCCCGTCCACTTTGCCACTATCTTTGCGATTTCGTCCGCGGTCACTTCGTCACGAAGCAGGGAAGTGCCTTTTGCGGATTTCTTTTCCGCTTCTTCCAGTTTCTTGGTGAGTGCGGGCAGTTCGCCGTATTGAAGTTGCGCCGCCTTACCGTAGTCGCTGTTGCGCTTTGCTTCCTCGATTTGAAGATTTATGCGGTCGATTTCGGCTTTGGTGTCTTGCACGCTGTTGATTTCCTTCTTCTCGTTGTCCCATTGCGCTTTCATTGCGTTGAATTGGTCGTGAAGTTCGGCAAGTTCTTTCTTTATGGATTCGCGACGGTCAACGGACAGTTTGTCGGTTTCCTTTTCAAGAGCCATTTCCTCGATTTCCAGTTGCATAATCTTACGGCTGATGACGTCCATTTCGGTGGGCATACTGTCGATTTCCGTTCTTATCATCGCGCACGCCTCGTCCACGAGGTCGATTGCCTTGTCTGGCAGAAATCTGTCGGTGATGTATCTGTCCGAAAGCGTTGCCGCCGCAACGAGCGCTTGGTCGTGTATACGCACGCCGTGGAAGATTTCGTATCTTTCTTTCAACCCACGCAGTATCGCAATCGTGTCCTCAACCGTCGGTTCGTTGACCATAACGGGTTGAAAACGTCTTTCGAGCGCAGGGTCTTTTTCGATGTATTTGCGGTATTCGTCAAGCGTGGTCGCGCCGATACAATGCAATTCGCCTCTTGCAAGCATAGGCTTCAAAAGGTTGCCTGCGTCCATACTGCCTTCGGTTTTACCCGCGCCGACGATGGTGTGAAGTTCGTCGATGAACAGAAGCATTCTGCCGTTTTGCTTCTTGATTTCGGTGAGAACGGCTTTGAGTCTTTCCTCAAATTCGCCTCTGTATTTCGCGCCGGCGATAAGCGCGCCCATATCGAGCGCAAAGATGTGTTTGTCTTTGAGCCCTTCGGGAACGTCGCCTCTGACGATACGTTGCGCAAGTCCTTCCGCGATTGCCGTCTTACCAACGCCCGCTTCACCGATGAGAACGGGGTTGTTCTTGGTTTTTCTCGAAAGAATACGGATTACGTTTCTTATCTCGTCGTCACGACCGATGACGGGGTCGAGTTGTCCGCGAGCGGCTCTTTCGACCATATCGTGACCGTATTTGTTGAGCACGTCATAAGTGTCTTCGGGGCTGTCGCTCGTCACTTTCGAGGTTTTAACTTGCGAAAGTGCGTTCATAAAGTCCTTTTTGTTGAGTTTGCACTTTGCGAACACTGCTTTGAGGGCAGGGGTGGGATTGTCGAGAATCGCCGCGAATATATGTTCGACGCTCACGAAGTCGTCGCCTTGTTTCTTTGCGTCTTTCTCGGCTTGTGAGAGCATAAGCGAGCAGTCTTGTGACAAGTACACTTCGCCTGCGCCGTTGCCCGTTACGGACGGCATTTGAGAAAGAATCCTATCGATTTCTCTCAAAAGTTGAGGTGCGTCCGCGCCGCATTTGGTGACGAGTTTGGGTATCAAACCTTCATCGTCGTTGAGCAGTGCGTAAGCAACGTGTTCCTTGCAAATTTGTTGTTGATGTCTCTCAAGAGCAAGGTTCTGAGCGGCATTTATAGCGTCAAGCGCTTTTTTCGTAAATTTGTTGGTGTCCATAGTTCATACCTCCTTTGAAATATGTTCCGTGTCGTGCCGCCGTCAAACGCTTTTGTTGCCGCTCTCGCCGTTTCGCTTGCGACCTTTGGCAATCTTTCCGTTTGATTGTTAGCACTCTTTATCTTCGATCGCTAATTATAGCACCAAATTTTGCATTGTCAATATATTCTGCACAAATTTTTCATAATTTTTTCAAAGGAATATCACTTATTAACGGAATGTGTAATTTCGAAGACGGAATCGGAGCCGCAACGGCGGCGACCGTAGCGAGCGTCGAGCTTGACGGATAGTACAAGTGAACGGGCGAGTGTGGATTTTTTTCGCCCGTGAACGAGTGACATAACAAAGGGACGATACCTTTCTATGCGAGCACCGAGTGTTGCCCCACGCGAAGCGGACGCCGTGGGTTCCCTCA
>URIX01000049.1 GCA_900547975.1 uncultured Eubacteriales bacterium
GTGAATGTGTTGTAGCCAAAGCGAACGAGGCGGATTGCCTCGCAAACGCCGAAGTCCAAACACCTGAGGAAAGGGGAAGTTTTATTTAATTATATTCTCGCCAAAAACTTTAAGTTTAGTCTAATTTTTGGTCACCGTACTTTATTGCGCCGGTCTTGCGCATAAGTTCGCTCACGCCGAACGAGATTGTCGCAGGAAGCACGAACATACAAAGCACAATGCCAACGCCGAGTTGCCAGTCGGGGATTATACCCAGCGATGCGTCAATCGTGCCGAATACGCCGACGAGTCCGCTTGTGCCCATTCCTCCGCCCGAGGCGTTGCAACGAATTCCCATAAGCACGGCAACGAGTCCGCACACCGCGCTCGCTACTATTTCGGGAACCATAATCGCGGGCTTTTTCATAATGTTGGGGATTTGCAACATACTTGTGCCTACGCCTTGCGAAATGAGTCCGCCAACGCCGTTTTCTCTGAAACTCGCGACGGCAAAGCCTATCATATGCGCAGAGCAACCGGCAACAGCCGCGCCGCCCGCGATTGCGAACACGTCGGGATTTTCGAGTGCCGTCGCGCTTGTCGCGATTGCAACCCATATAGCCGCCGATGATGTCGGCATAGTAAGCAAAATGCCCATAACCACCGCGACAAACACTCCGACAATAATTTTGACTGCCGCGCCCGCTTCGATTGCCAAAACAATGAGTTTTGCGAGCAAATCGATAAGTTTTATAAACGGCCAAGCAACGAATATGCCCGCAAGACACATAAGCATCATTCCGAGCGGAATGAGGATTATATCGAGTTTGGTTTTTCCTGCGTAAAGCGAGGCTATTTCAACGGTGAAAAGGGACACGACGTATGCGCCGATAGGATTGCCGACCGCGCCGAAAGCGATTGTAAACGAATCGTTTTGGCAGAGCGCACTCACGAGATTGCCCGAAAACGCGCCGACCAAACCCGTCACGGCGGCTGTGAAAATCACGAGTGGTTTTGCGCCCAACTTGTGAGCAATTCCTATGCCGATTCCTGCGCCCATAAGCATTTTTGCAATGCTTGCGATGTAACCGAGAACGTGCGCAAACGAATTGTCGCCGCACCACTTTGATATTTGCCACAGTATTGTGCCTGCAATGAGCGTGCAGAACAAGCCTTGCGCCATACCCGAAAACGCGTCGATAAAGTAGCGTTTGCAGTACTTTTTGACAACTTCGAGCGCATTTTTGCCCTTTCTTTCGCGAGCGGAATACTCGGACAAGATTCCCTCTTTCTTCTCGTCGCAAACGTCTTGCTCACAAGGATTTTCTTGCGTGTTGCAATCTTCTTGCTCGTCTGCGGTTACCTTTTTAACAAGTTCCGTATCGGCGGTTTGCTTGGTTGCAAAGTCCTCGCAAGTCAAAGATGATTCCTGTGCGTTTTTACACGAATTATCGTCGAAAACGGTGTTTTTTTCAATGTTTTTATCGTCGTTTTTTTGCATTTTTCTGTCCGTTTGCATTGAAAATGCGGTTTATTCTCTATATTGCCGAGTCGGCGTTTTTTTCTTGTTTTTTGTAGATTTTTAGAGTTTCACTTGCTTTCGACGTCCACGATTTTCATTTCGGAAGACGGCGCGGTTGCAATTACGCTTTCAAATGTTTTGGGCGCATTGTCCTCTTTTGCCATAATCTTCATAGCCGCGCCGACGCAGAGCGAGAACAGATTTTCCAAATCCGATTTGGAGAGGGATTTGTCGCGCTTTGAGTAATCTTTTGCCAAAATCGTTGCGGTCGGATTGCCGTTTTTTGCAAATGCGTTCGAAATGAAACCGTGTAGCGAATTGAATTTGTGCAAAAAACTGTCGTGCGGCATTGTGGAAACGGTTATACCCTGCTCTATCGCGCTTGCGTGCACGGCGGACACGACGTCGATTGAAAAGTCGATGTTGCGCAAAGCGTCGCGCTCTGCGACTTGGAAATTGTCGCTCAAAACGTCGCCTATTGCCAAAACCTTTGCCGAAGCAAATTCGGGGTGAGCCTCTAAAAACGCATTAGAGCCGCCGTGACCCGAATTTTCCGCGCCGAAGGAAACGTACACTATCTTGGTGTTGTCGGCAAGAAGTTCGGGTTGCTCGGCAAAATAGGCGTACGTTGCCATCGCAACAGCCGTCGCCACGCCGTTATTTTCGCGCGCGAAGCGTTCCATAGGCGAGAAGTGCAACACGAACGCCGCTATGCCGAAAATGCCCGATACAAACGGCAGAATGGTGAACGCGCTTATCTTTGCCGCGACGTTGTCGCCTTGCGTGCCGATTGCCATTTTCAAAATGCAGAACAGCACGAAAACGAACACGGACAAGGGCGCGATTATCATAGAGAGTTTTCTTACGAGATTGAAATCTTTTATGGGGCTTCCGAGCGTTGCGTCGTGGTTGTCGCAGATGACGAGAGTGTTTTTGACGTTCTTTTCGTCCTTGCAACTTTCGCTGACTACGTTGTACGACACTTTTTTAGGCAGAATTTTGCCTGCTTTGCGGCTTCCGAGATACATCAATATAATCACGCTTCCGCCCGAAAGGAACATAACGAGGGACAATAACGTCACGAGCGCGCCTGCGACTCGTCCGCCTGCGAACGAGACGAAATACACGACGTAGCAAAGCGCGTACCATATGCCCAAAAGCAAAAACGAGCCTCTGCCGAGCAACGGCGACGTGTTGAACGCTTCCAGACGAGTTTTCGCGTCGGTTTCGTCGTGAAGTCTGTTGCGGATTGCTCTTGCGCAAGCGGTTTCGTCCTTGCTTGCCGTGATACGATGCGGATATTTTGAAAGTTCGTGCGAAAATTCCTCGACGAAATCCATCGCGCTTTGCATATCCTCTTTGTTTATTACGCTGTGTTTTTCTTCAAAGCCTGTCATAGTTCTATTATAACACGCTTTTTTTATTTATCAACCTTGAAAGGAACATTGAAAAAAGCAAAAAGAAAAGGCGCAAATGCGCCTTCTCCTTTATGCTATTAAGCAGCAATTATGCTTTTTTGGTGATGGTGAAAACGTACCAACCGTCGGTTTCGACTGCGGGTGCGAGATCGGTGTAGTTTGCCGCATCGTATGCCTTTGCGCCGAGTTTGACGGATACGCCAACGCCTGCGCTTGCATTAACGTCTGCTTTGACCGAGAGTTCGAGTCCGTCGGTTCCGCTGATGTTGAGGACGACTTCTGCCGTTGCTTTGAAGATTTCGTTGATGAACGCTTTGGAACGTGCTTCGTCTTTTGCTTTTTGAAGTGCTTTTCTGATAGAAAGGTCTTTTTCAGCTTGCAATTCGGCTTTGAGAACGTCATCGGCCTTGCCTGCGTTTGCTTCGAGTGCTTTTGCTGCGGCAAGTTCTTTGTCGGTTACAAGTCCTTTGTCAGCACGTTTTTCTTTTGCTGCGGCAAGTTCTTCATCCGTAACGAGCGGCGCTGCAGCGATATCATTGTATTCGCAGCCTGCGACGGTGAGAGCCTTGGAGATGTATCCGAGCCAGTTGTCGTTGTCCGAAGCCATAATGGATTCGGTGAACGGTTTTGCTTTCTTTACCCACCAAGTTTGACCGAGGTAGTTGACTGCTGCGCCGACCGTTCCGTAGTTTTTATTAAACGCATCGCCGGTGTTGGTCTTAACGGTGAGTTTGTCGCCCTTTGTGGAAAGAAGCGGGAGTGCTCTGACAATAGTTTCGGACACTTTGGTGATGATCGGATCGTTTGCGTATTGTGCGCTTGCGCCGTTATTGTCGGTCTTGGGCGGGAACATTTTGTCGAGTGCTTTCTTGACAAGTCCTTGGAATCCGCCGACGATGTCAAAGTTCTTCCACGCTGCGCCCTTGAAGCCGGGGTTGATGGTGATAACTCTTTCTTGAGGATCCTTTGCGAGTTCTTCGGTGAGGTTGCAAGAGAAGAATTTTGCCGCAAATTTGTCGAGTTCGGTCGCGTCGGTTTTGAAGAACGTATCCTTAATCCAAGTGTACGCATAGTCGCCGAACAATCTGACGAGTGCGTCTACGATCTTAACATTGCCGACTTTTGCTTCTTGATTGACCGTGAGTGCGAGGTTGCCGCCCTTGAAGGACGCTTTGACGATATCGACTGCCGACTCTGCGCCTGCCGCCTTGTATGTCAAAGCCGCCGCTGCTTCCGTTCCGTTGTTTTCTGCGTTTTTGAGGTCAAGTTTGCCGTTCAACGTGAGAGCGAGAGTGCCGTCAAGTTTGATGTTGGTAAGCACGTTGCCCATTGCAGCGTTGACGTTCGAGAATCTGTTGTAACCGTATTTGTCGAATTTGGTTGCGTCGAGAGTGATTCCTTTGAGGTCGATTGCAACTGCCGCGTCGAGAACGACTTGGTCGGTGTATTGAGTTCTCTCAACTGCCATCGAATTTTGGATTTCGCCTTCCGTTGCTTTTGCAAAGTTGAGGTCGGTGATGGTGATTGCTACGACGGGATATACGTCTTTGCCGGCTGCGTTTTCACATTCGAGTGAGGGAAGGCCTGCTCTGATGGTGAACGTGTCGATTGCGTTGTTCTTGGTTGTAAATTCAAGGAAGAGTTCCACGCCGTCAAGCAAGTCGGTGAGACCTGCGGGAAGACTGCTGCCGAGCATATCGAGCAAACCGAGAACTTCGGGGTCGAGTTGAGTCGTATAAGTGGTGACGCCGTTTGCGGTCGTAGAACCGGTCACGTCATTGACAAAGAAGCCTGCGACGGTTTCGTTCGTCAAGATGTTTTTGATGTTGAGGTTGCCTTGTGCGTCAAACGCTTCGTCAACGCTGAGACCGAGCATTTCGAACACGCCGCCGATTGAATCTTTGAGATCGTCAACTTTGATGCCGAAAACTCTCATAACGTCGCCGACAAGAGTGTTGAGATCCCATGTCTTACCCATATTTGCGGTGAGAGCCGTGACGACTTCCGCAATCGATTTGCCTTTGACGATCTTATCGTTGTAGATGAAGTTGTAGAAACTCTTGTTGTAAGTGTCGTTGAGATAACTGAACGGAATCTTGACGTTTTGTCCCGCATAGTCGATGTAGATGTTTTCTACGTCGTTGAAGAAGTAGTATGCGGTGAACCAGTTTTCCGACGCGCTCGGATCGTAGATCTTTGCTTTGATTGCGGTGTTGGTGCTCTTGTCCTTGCCGCTGGATCTGTCGAGAACGAGGTCGAGCAAAATGCCTACGTCTACGCTGTCTTGAACGCTGCCGTCCTTGCTGTCGACAAAGTCAAGTTTTACGGTAAGTCCAAGGCTCACTTTGAGATCGTCGGTTGCGGCGATTGCTTCGTCGCCGATTCCGGTGGATTGTTCCCAAAGCGTGTTAAAATAGTTCTTCACGTTCGTGGTATCTTTTGTCGGGGTCGGTGTGGGGGTCGGGGTTGGCGTAGGATTATCATTACCCTTATCGCCGCACGCTACGAGCGAGAACACCAAAACCAACGCGAGAATCACGATGAGAAGTGATCTGATGCTGAGTTTTTTCATAATTGCCTCCTAATAATTTGCCATCGTTTGCAAACGTACCCTCTCGCGCATACACACATAGTATGGTTACATTTGTAATAGATATTATATATTATAACAAAATTAAAGTCAATACGCAATAGCAATGCCAAAAACCGTCGTTTGTTTTTTTGGAAATTTTATTAAGGACTAATTGCGGATTTTGTCGAACGCAAGAATCGAGCGTTGCTATACAAAAAAGCAAAAACCCATAAGAACGAAAACAAAAAAAGAGTTGTTTCGGAATATTAACCGCAAAACATAAAAACAAAAAAATCAAACCATAAAACAAACGGCACTCGTTTGAGTGCCGTCGTTTTTTCTTGTAAAAAGCCGTTAGGCTCCTATCGCGTCGGGAATATCGGGCGCGACGTCTTCCTCTTCATCGGGTTTTCCTACGCCTATGCCGTTTTCTTCCGCCGCCTTCGCTCTCAAAATGCGATCGCGAGAATCCTCGGTGCGTTTGCGGGTTTTTTCACCCATATCGCGACATACGCCTGCGGCAATGATAAGGACCGAACCGATTGCGCCGAATATTGCCATCCAGTTGCGCAAACCTGCGACGTTGATGACTGCCATCAGCAAGTTGTCGCTGTCAACCCACGTTGCTTGCATATAGCCGAGCATACCGTAAGGCGCGTTCATCGGGAACAAGTTGATTGCAATCAATCCGTCGTCGTCGATGCACAAACCGATGCTGAGTTGCGCACCGCCCGCAGCCGCCTTGACGACTTCGATGAGGTCTTCTTGCATAAGTCCGCCAAGGGAGTCGATGAGGCTCGGGAATTGATCGAGAACTTTTTGCACGATGCCGTAGATTTGGCTGCCGAGCATATTTGCAACGTCGAGTGTTGTCAAAGCCATCGGATCTCCGAGCATATCGAGAACGAGCCACGAAAGCGGACGTTTGGTCACGCCGTTTTCATACATTTGCCAACCGTCCTTGTTGAAGCCGTACTTGACCTCGACGGTGTTGCCGTTTTGATCGACGATAGTGCCGGTGTACTCGAACTTGCCGCCGTTTGCCTTAAATTCCTCGACAAGTTGCGGATCGTAGAGTTGATAGAGGCAGTTGCCGTCTTCCGTGTAGGTGAGTCCGCCTGCCGCGTTGTAGGAACTTTGCGTGTACGACCAGCCTTGATTGAGGATAAGACGAAGGACGACGGGCACCGTCATACGGCCGCTCATCTGTGCGTACAAAAGAAGCGGATCGTCAAAGGTGAGATAACCGTCTTGGTTGAAGCTGTCGTAGTTTTGTTGGAACAACGCTTTGAATCTTTCGTTCTTGAAGCCTTCTTTCAACATACCCTCGTAGTCGTAGTTCGTATAGATATAGTCGAGAATCGAGAGTGCGATTGCACGTCTTGCGACGTTGTTGTTGAAGCAGAAATCGTAGTCGTTGAGAACATATTGATTGTAGATGAACTGATAGATTTCATACTTTCTCTCGTTTGATTTGAGAGCGTCCACTTCCGCTTGGATTCCGTCAACGTTTTTGCCGTAAGTGTTGGTGTAATATTTCATTCTTTGTTGAATGAAAGCGTTTTTGTAGTTGGTGATGACGCCGTTGTTTTCGTTGTGAGCGACGAGGGTCTTATAGGAGAAGTCGCCGTTTTCCGCAATCTTGCCGTCGGCGTCGTAGTTGTTGAGGTTGCCGTTGAGAAGATTGTACATAATGAGGTCGCGTTCGAGCGCGGCGTTATGTTCGGCTTGTTTTTCGCCGTTGTAGAACAAATCTTCAAAATAGAGCGTGTTTTGCGTCGCTTTTGCAACGACGTCGGGGAAAACATAGGTCAAAATAAGACCGAATCCCGTTGACAAACACACGAATGCGATAAGCACTTTGACGGTTTTGGTGCGAATGCTGCCCTTTGACTTCTTTCTGTTGACGACGAGTGCGACCGTCATAAATACGAGCCCGAGTACGCCTGCCAAAATCACGCCGACAAACGGCCAGAACGTGTAATACGGCATAAGGTTGTAGCACTTTACTCCAAGCACTATCGACACGATGACTATGGGCAAATACGCAAGGACGTGAAGCAATATCGCCGCGACCGTGTAGAGAACGGATGTCTTGCTTTGGTCTTTCTTCGTGCGTTTGCTCACGGGGAAAGCCGGGATAACGTCGCCGTTTTGGTCACGATTGAGCATATCCGCGTCCATAGCGAGTTGTTCGTTTTGAACGTCTTGATTCATTTCTTCTTGATTCATAACTTGATCGCTCATAATCACAACGCCTCCTTGTCAGAATTTTCGTCCGCAGGGATTTTGATGTCCCCCTCTGCCCCTTGTTCGGGTGTTTGGTCTTGAAGAACAACGTCTTGTTCGTTTTGTTCGCTTTGTTCGCTTTGGTCGTCGCTTTGTTCGTCTGATTGTTGTTTTTTGGATTTCTTTTTCTTCTTATCTTCGACAATCGCCGTGCCGTTTGCGTATTCGAGTTCCTTCTCTTGCGCAACGAAGCTCAAGAAGTAGAACAATACGACCACGCCGCAGAAGAAGAACAACATATCGCGTACGCCGTAGAGCGGATAGAACGTGGGTTTGTAACTCAAATCCGCCTTGAGTTGTCTTACAGCCGTCAGATTCGCAAGTCCGAGCGCGGACGGATATGTGCCTGCGCCGAGCGTGTCGCCGATAAGCGTCGAACCTATCATCGGTCCGAATGCGGTTGCTTCATAGTTTGCTCTTTCGTATTTTTGATACGTAAGAGCCATTGCCATATCTTTTTCACTTGCAACCCAAGTGTAGAATTCCCACACGGGTTTGATTGCGGGCGATTGATAGTAGTACAATCCTTCGAGGATTCCCGTCAAAATGGAAGACACGTCGATTGCAAAGTGATAGTCCTCGTCGAGAAGCGGAATTTTTATGCCGCTGATTTCGAGACCGTAACGAACGCCGTCGTCGGTGTTGAAGGTCTTGATGAGGTTGAGAAGTCCGTTGATAGTGCCGACAACGCCGCCGCCGAGTACGGACGAGAGGTCAACGCCCAGTTTGCTCATCAATCCGTTGAGTGCGGTGTTGAGGAAAGTGCTGAGGTGGTCGAGATCGAAGTCGTATTCGATGTTGCCGTCCTCGCCCACTTTAACGAACGCGTCGCTGAAATTGAGGTCGACAAGCACGTCGCCGCCGTCTGCTACTTTTGCCGAATTAAGACCCATAACGTAGTTGCCGTCCGCATCTTGCGTGCCGTCGTCTTTGACGAGCGCGACGTAAAGATAATCTCTCGTTTCGCCCGGATTGAATACATCGGGTGCGCCCGCATACGCCACGACCAGGAACAAATCGTTTACCACGACGGAACTGTCAACGCCCAGAAGCGGTCGTATCCATTCCATAACCGTCGTCATAGTCGCGTCGTCCATTTTGAAGTCTTTTTTGAAACTCATACCCTCTTGCAAATCTTCGAGGATAGGCGAAAGGATTGCGCCCACGCCGAATTTGCCGATAACGTCGTCAAGACCCGTGCTGCCGTTTTCCGCTTTGAGCAAGAAATCGAACAGGTGGTTGTTGCCGAGCAATGCGCCCACTTTTGCAATCAAATAGTCGAGACCGTTGTGAGTGAGAGAGAAGTTCTCCGCAAACTCGATTTCTTGACCGTAGAGAGTTTGCAACCATTCGGGGCATTTTTCACCCGTGGTCGGATCTTCGAGCACGCCCGTGTAATATCTTTCTCTCGCTCTGACCGCTTTGGTGTACATAGACTCGAATTTGGAATCGTATTTGTTTGCGGTGATTTCCTCTTGTGCCGAATAATAATCTTCGAGAATATTAAGCACGTTGTCGAGACTGAAAACCCAACCGTCCGAAAGCATACCGTTGGAATTGTAAATACCCGTGCCGTATACGCCGTCCGTAGTGTTGGTTTGAGAAGAATCGTCTGCGTATTCGGTGCCGAGAGGCATCAAATCCTTGCAATACCAAACGTAAATCTCTTCGCCCGCTTTGGTGGTCTTCTTTTGATACCAGTAGTGCGAATAGGTCTTGCCGTTGATGACGAGTTGACCGTTTGCGTTCGGTTTGAGTCTGACGATTTGCGTATATTCGGGGCTCTTTCTGTAATCGTATGAATTTTCGCTGTCGCGATTCACGCGATACGTGCCGTCCAAAATCTTTTTGAGGTCGCCGTTGCCTTTGAAGTTGTTGTTTTCGTCAACGTCGAGCCTGTAAAGATTGTCGTCGCCCTTGACAAAACTGATGTCGACGCCCTGATTGCCTTCGTCGTCGATGATGGAATAGTACGTTACGGGTTTGTTGGAAATGTTGCCCGAAACGCCGGTCTTGTTTGCGCCTTCCATCTCAACGTTGTAGACGTTTTTCATCAAGTCCACTTGCGCGATAAGATTGAGGGTGTCGTTTTTCTTCACCGCATTCGAGGACACCGTGCGATAGTAGGAAAGTTGGGTCTTATAGTCGTTGACCACGACGCCCGTTCCCTCGTACTGCTTTTGAAGTTCGGTGACTTTCTTTTCAAGCACCGCGTCCATAATTACGCCGGTGATAAGCATAGTCGCCATACAAACCGCGATGACCGAGAACATTCTCACGCGCGTATTCTTCACCGTTTTGCTCAGAATGATATGCACGATGGAAATGAACGCCCAGACCGCAAAACCGATCCATACGCCGTAAAGCGCAGGCGCGGTGATGTACGACTCTGCCTGCTTGAAAAAGCCCAACGCCGACGTGAACGTGGATTCGCCCATGAACGGATCGTGGCTGATGAATCTGACTGCGGTGAAACACACTGCAGTCAGGAACAAGGGAAGACCAAGCATATAGAACACGACTTTGAGCGTGCGGTACAACTTGACCTTTTTGTACTGTTGAGTTTGGCTCATAACTTTCTCCTCATTGATTTGGGATTGCCCTCGTATATATGCGCGAGCGCACCCGAATATGATTTACTTCACTATCATAGCATATCCGAAAACATATTTCAATACGATTTTCAATAAAATTTGTCCGCCCTATATTTTGCGTGGCATCTGTACGCTCGTTCACAATATGCCCGTTTTTTTGCGGATTTTTTGCAGTTTTTTGCCGCTATTTTCGCTTGTTTTTCGCCTTGTTTTCAAAGCGTATATTTGCATTATATGCGATTCTATCGCAACGGATACAACCCGTGCGCCCGATTTTCCTTCCGCTCTCGCAGGGCGCGCTTTTCTTATATCGATCATTTGCAAATCGTCGCAAAATACCCTACATTTTCGCCGTTTTGTGCGCATATTTATCGTTTCGACAAATTAATCTTCGAACTCGCTCGAGCGTATTTTTATTTCGGGGTTGATTTTGCTTTTTCGAGAGTATATTATTTAATCATGAAATCGGCAAACCGTCGATGTTAGGAGGAAAATATGTCATACATCAGCGAAGTCATAGAGCAGACTGAATTGAAAAATCCCAATCAACCGCAATTTATGCAAACGGTCAAAGAAGTTCTCTCCTCTTTGACCCCCGCTATCGAACAAAACGAACAGTTGATGCGCAAAAACGTCATTCTCGAACGCCTCGTAGAACCCGACAGACAAATTATGTTCCGCGTTCCTTGGATGGACGACAACGGCAATTATCACGTCAATCGCGGTTTCCGCGTTCAATTCAACAACGCAATCGGACCGTACAAAGGCGGTTTGAGATTCCAAAAGGACGTCAACCTCGACGCTATGAAGTTCCTCGGTTTCGAGCAAACTTTCAAAAACTCTCTCACTTCCCTTCCTATGGGCGGCGCAAAGGGCGGCGCGGACTTTGACCCCACCGGCAAGAGCGATTCCGAAATTATGCGTTTCTGTCAATCCTTTATGAACGAACTTTATCGTCATATCGGTCCCAATATGGACGTTCCCGCAGGCGATATGGGCGTCGGCGGCCGCGAAATCGGCTATCTGTTCGGTCAATATAAGAAAATCGTCGGCGCTTACGAAAACGGTGTTCTCACCGGCAAAGGCCTCAGTTACGGCGGCTCTCTCATTCGTCCCGAAGCAACCGGTTTCGGCGCAACTTACTTCCTCGACGAAGTGTTCAAACATCAAGGCGAACACCTCGCGGGCAAAACGTTCTGCCTCAGCGGTTTCGGCAACGTCGCGTGGGGCGCGACAAAGAAAATCGACGAACTCGGCGGCAAGGTCATCACCCTTTCCGGTCCTGACGGATACATTTACGATCCGGACGGCGTAACGGGCGAAAAAATCGACTATTTGCTCGAAATGCGCGCTTCCAACCGCAACAGAGTTCAAGACTATTCCGACAAATACGGCTGCGAATTCGTCGCGGGCAAGAAGCCTTGGGGCAACGTCAAAGCAGATGTCTATATGCCCTGCGCAAGACAAAACGAAGTTCTTTTGGACGACGCAATCGCAATGGTTAAACTCGGCGTTCCCGTCCTCAACGAAGTTTCCAATATGCCCACCACGAACGAGGCAATCGCATACTTGCAAGAACACGGCGTTCTCGTCACCCCGTCCAAAGCGGTCAACGCAGGCGGCGTCGCGACGAGCGGACTCGAAATGTCGCAAAACAGCGAACGTCTTGCTTGGACGAAAGAAGAAGTGGACGCAAAACTCAAACAAATTATGAAAGGTATCCACACTCAAATCTGCGACGCACTCAACGCATACGGGTTGGATTACAACCTCGTCAAGGGCGCAAACCTTGCGGGATTCAAGAAAGTAGCCGACGCTATGATTGCTCAAGGAATCAACTAAAAGGCTGTAAAATAGCGACTAACTTCGGCAGCGCACTCTTTTCACAAAATCACGTACGTCGGTACGCTGGGTTTTGTGCCAAGGGTGCGCTTTCTTGTTATTCATCTATTTTACAGCCTTTTAGGATACGACACTTATTCGCAGACGTAACAAAAACCGCCGTCCGCGTACTTGCAGAGCGGACTTTAACGCACACTCATTCAAGGCGTACTTATAAACGAAATGTGCTAATTCACAGACGGAACACGAGCCGCAACGGCGGCGAGAAAAGCGAGCGCCGAAGCT
>URIX01000050.1 GCA_900547975.1 uncultured Eubacteriales bacterium
TTCGGGTGCGGGTGTCCCGCCCTCAATTATTAATTATTCATTATTAATTATTAATTACTATTCCAATTCATATTCTTAAATATGAATAAAACAGTAAAATCCTTCGGCATAGTCACGGGGTTTTCAATCGCGACAAGGCTCGTTTCCTTTATCTTCAAAATGTGGATGTCCCGCGCTCTCGGCGCGGAAGTCGTCGGACTCTACCAAATTGCGTTGAGCGTTCTGCTTATGCTCTTTACAATCACCGCAGGCGCGCCCACCGTCCTTTCGAGAAAAATTGCGGAATCGAGCGGCAATCTCAAAAAGCAAAACTCGCTTCTGACCGCTTCCGTGATTATGGGACTCGGCATATCCGCGGCGATTTGCGCCCTCTTTTACGGCTTGGGAACGAGAATCTCGCCGCTGTTTTCAAACCCCGATTGCTTGCCCATATTCTTCATTATGTTGCCCACAATCCTCACATCAACGCTTTATGCGTCGCTTCGCAGTTGGTTTTGGGGCAGAAAAAAGTTTTTGGCGTTTTCGTCAACCGAACTTATCGACGAGATTGTCAAAATCGCGCTTTCAATCGCATTTACGGGCGGTTTGATTTCTCGTCTTAACGGCGCGCAAAATATCGCGCTTGCAATGACGATTTCCGACCTTGCGTGCGTGCTTATACTTCTCGTGCTGTTCTTCGCAACGGGCGGAAGACTTACAAAACCGAGCGGTTTTAAGGAATTGACTCTGAAAACCATTCCTCTTTCGGCAACTCGTATAATCACTTCTCTCGGTGCGTCGCTCACCGCCCTCATTCTTCCCAAAATGCTCGTAAAAGCAGGCCTGACGCTTGCGGAAGCCACGGCGCAATACGGCAGAGTCGCGGGTATGGCGTTGCCGCTTATTATGGCGCCCGTAACGTTTATAGGCGCGCTGTCCGTAGTGCTCGTTCCCGACGTCGCCGAGTTGCGCGCAAAAGGCAATATGGACGCAGTGCGCTCGAAGATGTCGACTTCTCTGCTGTTTTCCGTCATCATCGCAAGTTTGTTTTTTGCGTTATATCTGCCGCTCGGTCAGAGCCTCGGACAACTTCTGTTCAAGGACAGCGAGGCGGGCAAATTCGTGTCCTACTGCTCGCTTATGCTCTTTCCCATCGCCACCGCTCAATCCACCACGCCTATGCTCAATTCGCTCGGAAAAGAGCGCATAACGCTGCTCGGCACGGTCGTTGGCGCAATCGCGATGATACCTTGTATTCTTTTTATGCCGAAATACATAGGCATTTACGCTATGGCTCTCTCGACGGGATTGTGCTTTTTGCTTATTGCAATCATAAATCTTGTAATCCTCAAAAAAGAAGTCGGCTCGTTTGTCAATCACAAGAAAAATCTTCCCCTTATTTTGCTGTCGATTCCGCTTGCCGTAACGGGGCTTTTCGGCGCGAAACTGCTTTGCAGATACGCCGACTATATCACGGCAATCGTCGTCGTGGGCGTGTATATACTTTTCTTTTTCTTCCTCATTATATCCGCGTTCAACGTGGTTGACGTGACCGCTTGCATAAAAATGCTCACGCCGCAAAAGGCAAGCAGAACCACAGTCAAATCCGCAAACAAACGGCACAAAAAACACATAAAAACGCGCAAAAAACCGAACGAAAACGGCACAAAAGGGTGCAAAAACACACGGAAAAACGTTGCGGCAACGAACGCCGAAGTTCAGGTATAAACGAGGCTAAATGCGGCGAGATTCCGCAAAAAAAATCCGATAATCGCATAAAAAAACGGCTTATAAGCAAACTACGCATATGCTCAATTTGTTTATAAGGTGTTTAATTTTATACTTCGTATTGCTTGTTGCAATGCGTTTGATGGGCAAACGCCAACTCGGCGAATTGCAACCCTTTGAACTTGCCATAACTCTCGTCGCGAGCGACCTCGTTTGCATACCTATGGCGGATTCGTCAATCCCGATTTTATACGGAATTATCCCCGTTTTTTCGCTGTTTTTGGTGCATATCATCATCACAAAACTCGCAACTAAAAGCAAAAAATTCCGCAAATTCCTCAACGGCAAGCCCATCATTATCATACAAAAAGGCAACATTCTGCCCGACGTTATGAACGAACTCAACCTCAACATCGACGACATTATGGAAGCGTTGCGCGGCGCGGGTTGCTTCAATCCGTCCGAAGTCGAGTATGCGATTTTGGAAACCAACGGCAATATGAGCGTGCTTCAAAAGTCGCAAAACAGACCGCTTGCGCCGTCGGATGTCGACATAAATCCCCCCGAAGCCGAAATCCCCGTAACCGTGATTATGGAAGGCGAGTTCGTTGCCGAAAACCTCGCGACGCTCGACGGCGACATAAAAGAGGACGTGCTTAAATATCTCGACCACATAAAACTCAAACAACAAGACGTTCTCGTGCTTCTCGTTGCGGGGCAAGACGTGTTTATTCAGCCCTACAAAGGCGACTATATCTCCTCGACTTTGCCGCAACAAGAAGACGGAAAAAGCGACAACACACAAGACAAACAAGACCGCTCGCAAGAGGTCAAAAATGCGTTTTTGTCCTATCGAGGGGGTGAGAAGCAATGAAAAAAGTCGTGCTTGCAATCGTGATTCTGATAATCATCGTGACGGGCGGCATACTCGAAGACTTCTATATTCACAAGACATTTTCCGCTCTGGACGAAAAACTCACGTCCCTTGAAAATTCGATAATAAATCAAAGCGAGGATTGCCTCGATAAAACAAACGAGATTTTCGAGTGGTGGGAAAAGAAGCGTATGTATATGGAACTTTTTGCCTACTCGCCCGACGTCCGTTCGTTCTCGGTTGCGCTTGCAGAAACGCAAGGTTCTCTCGAATGTGAGGATTATCAGAACGCGCTTTCAAAATGCCGCTCGCTTATCGTAATGGCGGACAACATCAAACGCCTGCTCGATTTCAATGCGGAAGATATAATCTGACAGCGTAGTGCAGAGAATTTAAAAAGCGAGGCAAACTCGCTCTTTTTGCTATTCTCGTTTTATCGATTTTGCATATCGGTGTTCTTATATTTCCATATTCTCATATGCGCATATTTGCATATATACAAATTAGAAAAGGTCTTTCAAATCGTATATGTCGCCTGCGCCTATCATCAAAATCGCGTCGTGACATTTTGCGTGCGATTTGACAAAATCGAGCGTTGATTGCTTGTCTTTGACAAGATAAACGCCTTTTTTGCGATATTTGTCGAAAATCGCCGTTGCCAAAACGTCGCTTTCGACGCCGTTTGAAGGCACTTCGCGCGCGGCGTACGTCGGCATAATCGCAAGCGTTTTCACGCCGTTGTTTTTCTCGCCGAGCACTCTTGCGAAATCGTCGAGATACGCTTTAGTACGCGAGTAAGTATGCGGCTGAAAAACCACGAGCAGTTTGCCGAGTTTCGCGGCTCGAGATATGACCGATTGAATTTCGCTCGGATGATGCGCAAAGTCAAAATACACTTTCGTTTTTCCGACGTCGCGCGCACGCTCGAATCTGCGTTTTACGCCTTTGTACTTTTGCAAGGCACACACGCTTTTTTCAAAATTCAAACCGCACGCCGAAGCGGCGGCAAGTGCGAACGTCGCGTTCTCGAAGTTGTATCTTCCGTCGTCCTGCAATTTGAGCGTTGACATTTTTTTGCTGTCGCAAACCATTGCGCCGCTCGGGTTGACAAACGTGTGCATTCTCTTTTGGTTGCCGTTTTGCACGCACACACAAAAGCCGTTGCGCATTTTGTCTATGCTTGCGCCTATCAAATCGAGATTGCTTTGCTCTACGATTTTTGTTTTCGCTTTTTCAAGAAACACCGCGAAAGTTTCCTTCACGCTTTTCAGGCTGCCATAGCAATCGGGATGGTCGCACTCTGCATTCAACACCGCCGCAACGTCGGGCGAAAGCGCAAGCAAATTGCGCTTGTACTCGCAAGCCTCGCAAACGAATATGCAATCTTTCAAATCCGCAATGCTTTTTGCACTCGTATTATTGACGTAATTTGAAAAATCTATGCTTTCGCCGCCTATCATCGATGCAAATTTTACGTCGTTTTCAAAAAGAATTTGGGTGAGCATTGCCGTAGTCGTGGTTTTGCCGTGCGTGCCCGCAATCGCCACGACCTTGCCGAACAGGCGCGAAACTTCCGCAAGAAATTCGTGCCGTTCGTACGTAGGTATACCCGCTTTTTTTGCGAATACGAGTTCCGGATTATTCTTCGGAATCGCCGACGAAAACACCAGAAAATCGGACTTTTCAAGCAAGGAAAAGTCGGGATTTTCGCTTATTTTCGCACCGTTTTTTATAAGTTCTTTGCACAAATCGTTGATTTTTGCGTCACTTCCGCAAACGTCGATTCCGAAATCCGCCGCGAATTTGGCAAGCGCGTTTACCCCTACGCCGCCTACCCCCACGAAATAGATTCTTTTTACCGCCGAGAAATCCATATTTCATTATATGAAACCGCACTCGATTGCGCATACGTATTTGAAAAAAGCCATACAAACGCATTATTTGTCCACATAATATCCATACATTTGTGCAATATGTGTGTTGTTTTGATACTAATATAAGATTTTGTATTGTTATTTTTTCACTATCGTGCTACAATAAATAAAATCACCGAGGTGTGTATATGAAAATTTCAGACGTCAGAATCAGATTAATAGACCAAGAAGCAGGCAAATTGAAAGCGGTTGCGTCCCTTGTCATCGACGACTGTTTTGCCGTCCACGACATAAAGGTAGTGTCGAGCGAAAACGGCTTGTTTATATCTATGCCGTCGAGAAAAACGCCCGACGGCGACTACAAGGACATCGTCCACCCCATCAACACGCAAACGCGCGAACTTTTCAAAGAAGCCGTCCTCGAAGCATACGAAAAAGCCGTTGCCGAACAACCCGTATAATTTATGGGCAAAAAAATCGATGTTTTTTAAGCGAAAAGCCACTATATTTTAGGCGAAAAGCCGCTACATTTTAAGCAAAAAGCCACTATATTTTAGGCGAAATATCGCTAAATTATAGATGAATAATATGTTGTTAATTTAAGAAAATCGCTCGTATAGGGCGATTTTTTTCGATGTTCACCGCCCCGAAAAGATAGAATCAAAAATGTCACATATCTTCATATTATCACTCGTGCATACGTTTGATTTTGATATGTACATATTCGCAGTTTCGCATATGCGCATATAGGTTGAGTTTGAATACGGCGAATTTTTATAGGTGGACATATAAGAATCAATGATTATAAAAAATGACGATTACAGACAACAGCCCATACTTATAAAATCAGTGTTTATGAAAAGTCACCTACCCCCCCCCGCTCAAAAAAACGATTGCTTATAAAAACGACGTTTGCAAAATCGTGCAAACGTCGTTTTGAATTTTGTGTTTTGCGGTTCACTGCCCTACCGAAGTTCGTCGCGTAGACGAAAAGCAGGCAATGAATCGTTGTGTGGCTTATTCGTTACGCGGATTAACTTGTGCAGATTCGCTCGTTATGCGAATTCACTCGTTACGCGTATTTACGCTTTGTGGCGTCAAATCAGAAATTGCTCGGATGTTCGTCGAGGGCAAGCGTGCCGCCGGGGTTGAGCGTATTGTTTGGGTCGAAGTACGCTTTGAGTGCTTTGAACAATTTGAGTTGTTCGCTTCCGATCGAACCTTCTAGGTACGGCGCAAAGAGTTTGCCGATGCCGTGATGGTGCGAGAGCGCCGCGCCCGACTTCATAATCGCTTCCAAAATGGAACTGTGATATTTTCTGAATGCGTCGAGGTCTGTTGTCTTGATGATGAAGATGAAATAGAGGTTTGCGCCTTGCGGATAACTGTGCGAGATATGGCAAGTGCAGATTGCGTTCGGCCACGCTTTGACGACTTTTCTCACCTCGTCGTGAACTTTGGGCATATTGTCCCAGTTGACCGCGCATTCGAGAGTGTCGATGATGATGCCGTAGTCCTGAATAGTGTCGCGAAGATACGGGTCGGAAAATCTGCCGTGTTCCCAAGCAGTGGCGACGTAACCCGTGAGATAGAGCCCGTGATACTTTCTTGCAATCTTGCGGATGTTGCGATAGATGTTTCTTTGCAATCCGCTTTCGCCGTCACAGAAGCCGAGAAGCAAGCATCTGGAATGTTGCTTATATCCTTTTGCCGCAAGCAACGGTTCGAGCGGCGAACCGATGATTCCGTACATATGCGACATCATATCCGTTTCCTCGGCGTCCGAAAGACGGAATGCCGACGGGTGTCCGAACTCGCCTTGCATAACCTCTCTCATAACCGCCATACCGTCTTCCCAAGTGGGGAACATAAACGAGAATTTCTTGTGCTTTTTGGAGAGATTGAACACTTTGAGGGTGACTTCTGTGAGGATGCCGAAGCAGCCTTCGCTTCCCATCATAATTTGGTCTACGTCGGGACCGGTGGCCTTTCTCGGTGCACCGTCGGACTTTATCGTGCCGATGGGCGTTGCGTACTCTTGTTTGAGAACGATGTCCGCCGCGCAGCCGTAATACGTCGAATTTTGTCCCGAACCGCGAGTGACGACCCAGCCTCCAACGCAAGAATACTCGAAAGATTGCGGAAAATGTCCGCATGTGTAGCGTTTTGTCGTACCGAAGTTTTCGGGAGCGTGATTGAGAATGTCTTCGAGTTGCGGACCGCTGATACCGGGTTGCACGGTGATTGTTTGATTGACTTCGTTGAACGCAATGACCTTGTTGAAGTTTTTGCTGATGTCAATCATAATGTTGGGGCTTACCATTGCTTCCGTGCCGCGCGTGACGGACGAGCCACCTGCGTGAACGTACACTTTGATGCCGTTGTTGTCGGCGTATTTGATGAGGTTTTCGATTTGCGTTTTGTCGGTGGGATATACGACGATGTCGGGTACGTTTTCGACAATACCTTTTCTCAATCTCATAATGTCGATCATCGTTTTGCCGTATGCGAGGCGCACTCTTTCGAAGTCGTCGGTGGTTGCGTTGTCGGGTCCGACGATAACGGTGATTGCTTCTATTTGTTCTTTTGTAAGCGCGCTTTCGACGTGTACGTCAACGAGTTGTTCACCCGTATCGACCATAGTTTTGAAGTCGTCGTCGGTGAGCGAGAATATACTCTTGATGAGTTTGTAAAGTCCCTCTTTGGGCGCTTTGTATTTGTTGGGATCGCCCCATTTCATAATGGAACGGAAGGATCTGGGATTTGGTGCGTCTTTGATCCACACGGGTTCGAATTCTTTGTAGGGTTTTGACATGGTTTTCCTCCAAAATGCGAGCTTATCCGACAAATTTCGCCATATAAAGCCGCGTTTTATTCATTTTTTTATTTTCAAGTTATTTGTTGCCTTCTGCTTTCGAGGCGCGAAGAATTTGTTTCAAATCGTCGTAAAGTTTCTTATTGTTGGGATAAATGCGACGATAGATTCTGCTGTAAAGTTTGTGATAGAGTTCGTGCTCTTTCATATCGGGTTTGAACTCTGCCGAAACGTGTACCATATTCTTTGCCGCTTCCTCGAAGGACTTGTAGATTCCAAGGCCCGTAAAAGCGGTGATTGCCGCGCCGAGCGACGACGTTTCGTAAGTTTGGGCGCGTCTTACGGGTATGCCCATAATGTTGGAAGTGATTTGACATATCTCGTCACTCTCGCTCCCGCCGCCCGAAACGGATATAAATTCGACATTGATTTTGGTCTTGCGCTGAATGGACAAAAGTCCGTCGTAAAGACCGTAGGCAATACCCTCGATGATTGCTCTGTATATGTGTATTCTCGTGTGGCAATCCGCAAATCCGAGAATCGCGCCTCTTGCCGTCGGATGTTTGATTCCGGGCGTCCAGTATGGTTGAAGAATAAGACCTTCGCAACCTGCAGGGACGTCTTTGAGGTGTCTGTTCAAAAGTTCTTCCGCAGATACGCCGAGTTCCTTTGCCTCTTTGACTTCCTTATGCGCAAATTCGTTCTTGAACCACGAAATCATCCAGTAACCGCGATAAATCTCGATTTCGGGATTATACTTGCCGGGTAGCACCGCCGGATAGGTGGGAACGAACGGCTCGGTTTCGATATACTTGTCCGTCGTCATTTGCACCGTTGCCGTCGTGCCGAGCGAAAGCGACGCGCCCGTGCTGTCCACGCAACCCGAGCCGAGCGTTTCGCAACCTTTGTCCGAGCCCGAAGCGATAACGGGCGTACCCTCTTTTATGCCGAGGTCGGAACTCGCTTCTTTGGTGATGTAGCCGACTATCGTCCCGGGTTCTATGAGCTCGCACATATCCTTTGCTTTGAGGTCGAATATGGGAGCGGTGATTGCCTTTGACGATTGCCACGTTTTGTTTTTGTAATCGAACGGAATATGTCCGATTTGGTTTGCGACCGAGTCCTTCATAACGCCCGTAAGGCGGAAGGTTATCCAACCCGAAAACATCAAAAATTTGTACATTTTTGCCCAAACTTCGGGTTCGTACTCGTGCACCCAGTTGCAAGCGGAAGCCTTGCACTGCGCGGCGGCAAGGTCGTAAAGATTGAGCATACGAAGCAAGGACTTGAATCCTTTGCCGAATCTCGTTTTGTCCGCGTCCTTGACTTCTCTTTGGTCGAGCCAAAGAATGATGTCGCGCAATGGTTTGCCATCCTTGTCGACGACGACCGCCGTGTCGCGAATGGTGGTGACCGCAACGCCTTTTACGTCGTCCCAAACGTCCGCGCATTGCTCTTTGAGTCCGTTGGTCGCCTCTTTGAGCCTATCCCAGTAAAACTCGGGCGTCTGTTCCGCCCAGCCGATGTCTTTTGAAAAATACGGTTCTTTGAAATGCACTTTCATTTTGCCGTACTCTTTGCCGTGCTTGTCGAAAAGCATAGCGCGCACGCTCTGCGTGCCGAAATCAATGGTTAAAACAAGTGGTTCTCTCATAATTTTTCCTTATCCTTCGCAATGCGGTTTCCCGTCCGCAAAGCGACTTCGTCTATACGTCAATAAATGCTTGCCGTCGCGATAAGATTTACGTCCGTACCGCAAACGTCTTTTGCAATCACGTCGCCGCGCTTAACCTTGCTCGTGACGACGATTGCGTTTATCTGTTTCATAAGTTCGTCGATTTTCGCTTTGGGAATCTCGCCGTCCGTCCTCACGGGAAGCACGGGATATTCGCTGAAAGTCGTTGCGACCGTCGAGCAAACCGAGCGCATAGGGCAAGTGGTTTCGCTCATCGCAAACGCCTCTCCGCGCTTACAGCCGTTGCCGCTGACGATTCCGTTTTCTATATTGATTCTACACCCGCGCGGGCATACGATACACACAAGTTCCATCATCTTTCCTCCACTCTGACTTCGACTTTGCTGCCCTCTTTGATTCCCATCGAGACAAAGTCGAGTTCGATTCTTTGCATTTCGGGCGGACGAAGGAACGCAAAATTCTTTTTGAACGCTTCGTTTCCGTCAACGCTGACGAAAAGGGTTGCTTTGTCCATATCCTTTGCGGCGCGGAAGAAAAATACGACCTTGTCGCAAGGCTTGCTTACGTCGATTCTGTGCGGCACGAAACTCAAAAGTCCCTTGCCCTTTTCTATGCGCACGCTCTTGCCCGACGGCTTGTAGTCCACCGCGTTTGCGCCTGCGTCTTTCGCACATTCCGACACGTAATCTACCAAATCGAACACGTTAAGTGCGTTTCCTGCCGAAAACACGCCGTCTATCGACGACATATACGTCTGGTCGCAGTCCGCGCCTTTGGTGAACGGATTTATCTTTACGCCTATGGATTCTGCAAGTTCGTTTTCGGGAATAAGACCTACGGAAAGTATGAGCGCGTCGCAATCGATACGTCTTTGCGTGCCCTCGATAGGGTTCATTTTGTCGTCCACTTTTGCAACTTCGACGCCTTCGAGTCTGTCCGCGCCGAACACTCTCGTCACCGTGTGCGAAAGGTAAAGCGGTATGTCGAAATCGTGCAAGCACTGATGTATGTTTCTCGTAAGTCCGCTCGGAGTGGGCTTGACTTCGTAAACGCCCTCGACCTTTGCGCCTTCGAGCGTAAGACGTCTTGCCATAATAAGTCCGATGTCGCCGCTTCCCAAAATCACGCATTTTTTGGTGGGAAGTTTGCCTTGCAAATTGACGAAATTCTGCGCCGTACCTGCGGTGAACACGCCTGCGGGGCGAGTGCCTTGAATAAGCACTTGCTTTGCCGTGCGCTCTCTGCAACCCGTTGCCAAAACTATGGCTTTGGTGAAGAATTTTTGTATTCCGTCTTTTGACACGGCGGTGATTTCAAAACCGCCGTCCTTCTTTTCTATCCTCGTGACGAACGTGAAAGTGAACGTGTCTATGTCGAGTTCTTTCACAAAATCGATGTATCTTTCGCTATATTCCGGACCGGCGAGTTTTTCGCCGAAACGAATGAGTCCGAAGCCGTCGTGTACGCACTGCTTCAAGATTCCGCCGAGGCGAGCCTCTCTTTCGATGATAGCGACTTTGCCGCCTTTAAGGCACGCGCTTTGAGCCGCGGACAGACCTGCCGGTCCGCCGCCGATAACCACTACGTCGTAATTAAACATCTCGGCTTTCCCCCTTTGCATTGCCTTTGGTGTTGCCGTAAACGATGACGCTGCCCTCGTCGCCTTTGAGCACGTCTTCGACGTTTATGCCCTCGTGTTCGGCAATGATTTTTGCAACGAGCGGCGAGCAGAAACCGCCCTGACATCTGCCCATACCGGGGCGAACTCTGCGCTTTACGCCGTCTATGGTTGCGACCTTGAGCGGACTTTCGAGCGCGTCGATAATCTCGCCCTTGCTCACTTCCTCGCAACGACAAATCATTTCGCCGTATTCGGGATTTTGAGCGATATACTTCGCTCTTTCCTCGTCGGGAAGATTTGCAAGGCGTGGCGTGTGCTTGTATACGGGATTGAAATTGCTCTTTTCTTTTGCTTTCAAGTCCTCTTTTATCCAGTTTCCGATGTCGACCGCGATTGCGGGCGCGGCTGTGATTCCCGGGGATTGTATGCCTGCCGCCTCGTAAACGTTAGAGGTGAAAATGCCGCGTCTTACGACGAAATCTTCTTCGTACGTCGCGGCGCGCGTACCCGAAAAATACGTTATAATATCGCCCTTGCCGAGCATAGGTTGGGCGAGTTTTTGCTTTTTGATTATATTGTTAATGTCGGAAATGCTCGTGGAATAATCCTCGCGCGATGGGACTTCGTGCGCGTCCGGTCCTACGAGAATATTGCCGTCGATAGTGCGCATAACACCGCCGCCCTTCGTGTGTCCGACTTCCTCTTTCTTGTCGGGTTGAGCCTCTTTGGGAAGGGGCGCGAAGAAACTTCTTGCATAAGACGAAAGCGCGTATCCGACTTTCTTTTTGTCAAGTATGATGTCCGTGCCTTTTCGGGGGTGAATGGTAAACGTTCTGTCGCCCGCCATATCCGCGATTACGTCGCTATAAACGCCTGCACAGTTCACGATTGCGCGCGGATATACGTCGCCTCTGTTGGTATGCACGCAAACGACTTTGCCGCCGTCAAGTTCCATACCCTCGACGTAGGTGTTAAGCGAAACTCTCGCGCCGTTTTGTATCGCGTTGTCGCAAAGCGCAATCGTTGTTTTGTAGGGTGAAACCATACCTGCGCTTGCCATATACATACCGCCCTTTGCCCACGACGGCGGATTGGGTTCGAGTTTTTTGATGTCCTCTTTTGTGACGTGTCTTACGCCCTCGACGCCGAGTTGCTTGGCTCTTAATAAGAAAAGCGGCGAAATAAGCGCGTTTTCCCACGCGGTAGAGAATATGAGCATTTGTGCCCAACGTTTGAAGGACAAGCCGAGTTCGTCGGCAAGTTTTGTGTACATTCTGTTGCCTTCGAGCACGTATTTGAGTTTGAGTTGACCTTTGTGCAAGTCCATACCTGGGTGAATACACCCGTCGTTGCGAGAGGACGCGCCGCACGCCACGTCGTTTGCCTTTTCAACAAGCAATACGTCGAGTTCGAGGCGAGAAAGTTCTCTTGCAACCGCGCAACCCACTATGCCGCCGCCTATGACGAGAACGTCGGGTTTTTGTCCTGCGAGCGCACCGTCTTTCAAAGTCGGCCTCTTTGGCTGCTCGCAAAAACCTTTGAGTTTTACGTCGTTCAGCACACCCAGCGAGCCTTTGCTCACCGCCGCTTTGCCGCACTTGTAAATGTCCGCCCAGTTGTCGAGTTCGCCCGTGAGCCTTACGCACCCGCGATAGTTCTCGACCTTGACGGACGGGGCGATTTTATTGACCGCCCTGCGTATCTTTGCCAAATTCATAATTTAATCCCTCTATATTTATTTTTCCTATTTTAGTACGCGGGAATTTCTCTACGCATTG
>URIX01000051.1 GCA_900547975.1 uncultured Eubacteriales bacterium
CGCTTCGCGTGGGGCAACACTCAGCACTCGCATAGATAGGGACATTTCTCTACTTATGCCACTGCGCTTTGTGCGCCAGCTTCGCATCCAAACGGCGCAGTCGCTTGTACTATCCGTCAAGCTCGGCGTTCGCTTTCTCGCCGCCGTTGCGGCTCGTGTTCCGTCTACGAATTAGCACATGTCGTTCATTTATGGTAAGGTAAGTTGGCGTTGATACTCAACGCCCTATAAACCTGCTCACATAGCATCACGCGAAACAACTGATGGGGAAAAGTCGGCTTGCCGAAGGATAGCACGAGATTTGCACGCGAGCGAAGGTCATCGGTGTGTCCGTGACTGCCGCCGATGAGAAAGGAAAATTCGCTTTCGCCGTCGTTGCATTTGGTTTTTATGAGGTCGGCGAGTTGTTCGCTTGAAAACTCTTTGCCGCGAAAGTCCATTGCGACGATATATCCTTTTGCTTTCGAGAGCAACTGCTCGCTTTCGATACGCTGTTGTTCGGCGGGCGTTTTGCCTTGCGGCGCGTCGGGAAGTTCGACGACTTTGACCTCGGCAAAGCGCGAGGCGCGTTTGAGATACTCTGCGATTGCATCGGTGAAATATTTTTCTTTGATTTTGCCGATTGCGATAATATTGATTTTCATCTCATCATACCCCACGCAAAACTGAACGCCGTGGCGCAGATTCCCACCGCCACCGTAAGCATAAACGGAACGTCCTTGTAAAGGGGCAAAACGTCGGTTGCGCTTGCGAAAGGAACGTCGGATATACGCTCGTGTTTTACGGCGTCTTTGCGCATAACGAAGAAGAAAAGCGTAAGCAGGCACGCGCACACGACCACGAGAGCCGCCGCCACCGCAAAGCCTAAATTCGAGCCGTAAAACCAGTTAGAGATTTTGTTGATAAAGTCGAATGCGCCGCCGTTTTGGGAAACGTATTCCGAAAACACGCTGTACGCGTTATTGGCAACGTGAATGAGAATTCCGCCCCATATGGAATCGGTGTAATACGCAATGAGCGCGACGGTTGCGCCGAAAAAGAACGTATAACCCGTCTGAACGATGTTCTGGTGCATAAGCGAAAACAACACGGCAGACACGAGCACGAACTTCCATTTGCACTCTTTGTAGCCTGCCCTTAAAAGACCTCTGTGCGCGATTTCCTCGCAAAATCCGGGAAGCACGGCAACCAAAAACAGTTCCTTAAGCAGCGTGCCGACGCTATCGTAGTCGGTGCTTGACGGAATGTGGGTGTAACCTATCATTCTCAACACCATCTGCCACACGAAGGATATGCCGCTCGAAACGACGATTGCGCAAACGCACATAGGGATTATCAAAAGCCAATTTTTTGCGGATATTTTTTTGAAACCGAAATCGGAAACGATATCCTTTGCCTTCTCGCCCCTACGCTTTGCGGTGAGAGAATACAAAAACACGCTTATAAACGCAAAAATGGCTATCTGCACTACGCACGAGAAAAACGCGTCCGAATCCTTTATATTCAATGCGGAATAAATATCCAAAGCCGATGCTATACGCAAAAGAAGCGTGCATAGCACGACGACGAAATATATCCAACCTACGCTCGTTCGCTTCGTCATATCAGCCCCGCGATAAAGCCATACAGCCAGTATGCGCACACGAGTGCGAGCGCAATCCATACACCCGTCAAATTCTGATTTTTGCCTATATACTCGACGCCGTTGCTTTCCTCGAGTTCGTAGCGGATTTTCTTCCACCCCTGCTTCGTAAACAAGGATATCAAGAAGCGCGCCAAGCCTTTGAACACGTTTTCTTTTTGCTCGGTTACGCTCGACGTTGCGACGATTGTGAAGCCGTCCTCTCGATATACGTTGCTCACGAGGCCTTTTTTACGCTTAGCGCCGGCGCGGTAGAAAAGATAGAGCAGGCACGCAAGCAAGAACAAGCCGACGATGACGCTCGCCGCGCCCGTAAGCCAGTTGTAATAGCCGAGTTTGACATACAAAGCGTCCACCTGCGGCAAATACGCCGTCAGCGTGAGGGATATAAAATTGTTGAAAAAGTGGATTATCACGCCTGCCCACACCGAACCCGAAAGCGCGACTACGATTGCAAGCACCACTCCCAAGCCGAATTGATGTACGGTTTGAACGGGATTTGCGTGCATAAGCGAGAAAAACAGCCCCGACATCAGCACGCCGAACCATATATCTCTCGTCGCAAGCCCCGAAAAAACGGTGCCGCGCATAAAGATTTCCTCGCCGATTGCAGGCATAATCGCAAGCACGAAAAGCGCGAGAAAATAGTATCCTACGTTTGAAAATTCGGGCATAGTGACGCCCGGTCCGTGATAGCCGATAACGCCCAAGAACGCCGACCACGCGTTTGCCAAAGGCAAAAACACGAGTATGGTTGCAATGGCGATAAACGGCAATATTACGATTTGCAAAGCGTTGAGTCTGCCTTTGAGTTTTGCGACGTTTACAATATCGATTTTGCGAACGCGCGCATACGTAAAGACGGTTGCGATAAAGCCTATTTGCATAATCGCATAGCCGCACCAACTGTAAACGCTCATACCGTCGAGGGTTGCGGAAGAATTTCTCAGAGCGAGCGACAAAAACAACGACAGCAAACTGCCGACGCATATGCCCATAAGATAGATTGACGAACTTTCGCTTGCGCCTATCGTCTTTCTCATAGAATTTCAAAAACCTCGCTTCTTCTTGATTGATGCGCGACGTACAATTCGATGTCGCTTTGCTTTTCTTTGATTGCGCGTTCCACCGTTTCGAACGCCTTTTGTTCGGTGTTGTTGTTTTCGCTTATATGCCCCAAAACGAGCTGTTTTATGCGCGAATCGTCGCACAAAATTGACGTTATTCTTGCTGTTTCGTCGTTTGAAAGATGCCCGGTATCGGAAAGGATTCTCGCTTTGAGCATAGGCGGATAGTTGCCGTTTTTGAGCATTTCGGTATTGTAATTTGCTTCGAGCAGCACGACCTCGCTGTCCTTTACGTTGCGGATAACTCCTTTTGTCGGCACTCCGATGTCGGTTGCCACGCTGCATCTTGCGCCCTCGCAATCGAAAGTGTACGCAAGCGGATACGCCGCGTCGTGCGGAATACGGAACGGCTCTACATCTATATCTCCGATTTTGAATCCGCCTTCGTAGTCGGCAACGTCCGTCACGTTCTTGACGTCCATTTTATTGCAAATCGCACGTGCGGTGAGCGGATGGACATACACTTTTGTGTATGACGACAATTTGAAAAGTCCCGCGATATGGTCGCTATGCTCGTGAGTTATCACGACGCCGTCAACATCGTTCGGCTTCAAGCCGAACTCGGAAAGCGCGCTTGAAATCCTCGTAAACGAAATGCCTGCGTCAACCAAAATTGCCGTTGAATTTGATAATATGAGCGTGGCGTTTCCCTTGCTTCCGCTTGCAAGCGATACGAGTTTTAGCGACATTATATACCCTTTTTTGAGGGGAAAACGAATCGCAAAAGCAATTCGTTCCCCCTATTTTCGTTTGTTTTATTGTTCGGTTTGCACTTTGGCTTAAATTTCTCTCGAGAGATTTTCGGCGTTTTCAATCTTGTCGTCGAGTTTGTTGAGAAGAACGGCAAATACTATCGACAGCACGAGATTTACGAGCGAAAGCACCAAAATGACGAGGAATCCCACGTTTTGACTTGCATCGAAAGTCTTGTCGACAAGCCATTTGACAAGCACTGCGAGCATTGCGCCCGAAGCGACAAGCGCGAAGATAAAGTTGAGCGCGCGAGGATACTTGCCGCAGATTACGGCAACGAGCGACGCAATCGTCATAAGCGCACTAACCGCCGCAACGCCTATGTACGCCGGATATCTCAGCGGTCTGAGTTCGAATCCGTTGGCGACCCAATCTTTAATTTTGCCTATAATGTCGAATTGCTCGATAGACACCGAGCCGATATTCTTGACGAAGTACGACAAGATGAACGGAAGCACGACGAGTGCGGACAATATGAACGTGACGAGTGCGAAGATTCTGGGTTGAATCTTGCCTCTCTTTTTGACCTTGCGAGCGGCAATCGTTTCAAAATCGGTTGCTTCGTCGTTTTCGACGGTCGCTTGCGCATATCCGTTCTGACCTCTGCCGTCCGTTCTCAAAACGCTGCTGTCCTGCGTCATATACGGCACGACTGCAAGCGGAACGACGATTGGTTGAAGTTGAACGGTGTTATGTTTCGGCGCGACGATAGGCACGGGGCCGCCCGTTCCGACGGTTTTTATAACCGTAACGTCCGAGCCTGCTTCGGGTTGCGGCGCGGTGTACGCTTCCGCCTCGAACATAGGCTCGTCTTCGACCTTTATCTCGCTTGCGGGGGTCATAACGATTTCATGTTTTTTGTCTTTTTTCGACATACTTCCTCCTCGCGATTATTTGAGATAACCGCACTTGTCGCGATTGATGATTGCACCGACGACGCACAAAACGAGATATGCCGCGCCCGAAACGACGAGCGTGAACAATTCGCTTTGCGCGAACCCGAAAATGAAATCCGCGACAAAATCTATACGTTCGATTCCGATTGCGCTTGCACCCACGAGGCTTGCAACGAATATCGCAATCAAACACAGCGCGTAGATGACCGCACCTTTTACGAACTTTATCGGCTTAACCGCGCCGAATATCGCAAAACAGGATTTTATCACGTTGATTAGCACGCATAAAATGCCTATTGTGAGAATAAGCGACGGTATCGTGTTTATCCATATCGCGCCGACTTCTTCCCCTTTCCAACCGAGTGCCGCCGTCTGCTCGAAAGCGGAAATGAGGTTGCGAATGACGTTGAATTTGTCGGGGACGAGCACAAAAGGCGCGTCGACTTGTGCGCCTATCACGCCGAGTATATATGGCAAAAGAACCAACGCCGAAGCGACGAGGGCAATCACGCCGCTCGCCATATTTTTCGCTCTCTTTCCTCTTTTCCACTTCTTGTTGACTTCCTCGCGCTTGGGTTGGAAGTCGTCTTGGGTGGATACGATACGAGCGGAATCCGAATCGGGCGTTTCCTTCGTGACGATTGTCGGCTCTATAACGTACTGCTGCATAACGGTGGGCATAACGTGATAGGCGGCGTTGTCAATGGGCGAAGGCGCGAGTCTTATGCCCGCGTCGTCAACGCTTCGATTCTTGTTTTTGTTGATCTTCTCTGCCATATCCTGTTCGATTTGTCAATTTTTCTTGTTTTGAACGGGTTGCGCTTTGAGGGGTTGCGCCTTTTGCGGCGTTTGTTCTTGCGGAACGTACTGCATAAGCGGTTGCTCTTGCGTGACGTACGGCACGAACGCAACGGGTTGAACTATGGGCGGCATTTGATAAGGCTTGCCGTCCTCGCCCATAAAGAATCCTGGCGTCGGATATTGGGGCATACCTGCCGCACCCGGTTGCGCGGGATACGGATAAGTCGGATAGGGATAAGGCGCATATCCGCCTTGATAAGGCATTCTGCTCGGACCGGAAAAGTCCGCTTGTTGCTCTTTTTCGGGTTCTTTTTCAGCCACGGGTTTTTCTTCTTGCACGGGCGCGTTGAGTTCGTCGACAAACTCGTCGAGCGTGGGTGCTTTCTTCGTTTCGAGGTCCGCAGTCGGCGCGGGTATAATCTGTTGTTTGCGCTTTACGGGCGGACTTTGTTTAATCTTGTTTTTGGCAAGGAGAAGCAGGGCTCGCGCCTTGTTTCTGCCGCAATGCGTGCAAGCGGTTGCGGTGAGCGGATTTATAGTGCCGCAAGCGGGACAAACGTACGTGTCGCCGTCGATGTCGTCCTCGTCGATTTGAGTGTACGGATCAGCGTAGTATTTTGAATAGGTTTTGAGCGCGGCGGACATCTTTTTCAAAAGTTCGACGTCCTCCGAGCCGAGTTCGTTGAGTTTTTGACGATATTTTTCGAGATTTTCCGCTTTCACGCGGTATTCTTCCTCGCTCTTTTGGCGGTATTCTTCAACTTGTTGAAGTGCTTTTTCTCTTTCGTCGTCGGCTTTTGCACGCTTTTCGGCAATCTCTTTGTCGATTGCCGCCATACGGTCGCGTTCCATATTGTCGAGACGAAGTTTCGCCTTGCGAGCGTCGAGCATATCCTCATCGCTGTGCGTTTCGCTTTCAACGACTATCGGCGCGCCGCAGGACACGCAAAACTTTGCGCCGGGAAGATTTTTCGTTCCGCAAACGGCGCAAACAGGCTTGCGCATAACCTGCAAAATGCCGCCGCACTTTGCGCAGTATCTACTGCCCGCGCTGTTTTTTGCGTGACAAACGGGACAGATCGTCTGATAATTTTCAACGACGTCCGCACCGCAAGTCGAACAAAAGGCTTGTCCAGGTTTTACTTCATTTCCGCATATCTTGCAAACAAACATATTGCTTTCACCCGAATATCTTTGTGTTGTTTATCGTTTTACCTTAAAAATTAGTTTTTGGGTTTGTAACTGTCCTTCAAACCAACTATATTGTTGAACTCGTTGTTCTCGTTGCGCTTGATAAAGTAGCCTTCGCGCAAGAATTGGAATCTCGTGTGAACGGGTGCTTCCGCAACGATTTTTTCCGCTTTGCCGTGCAAAACCGTGAGGGAGTTGCGATTGACTCTGTCCATATAGTCGCCGTCGCCGTCGTTGATGAGATAGTCGAACATATTGAGCGTGACGTCTGCGCAGTCGTTGGCGTTGACCCAGTGAATCGTGCCTTTGACTTTCATATTCGCGCCTTCTTCACCGCTCTTGGTGCCTTCGAGGTACTCGACGTGGACTGCGGTTACGTTTCCGTTTTCATCGAGGTCGCAACCGACGTATTTGACGATGTACGCGCCTTTAAGACGCACGATTCCGTCGGGCTTCAAGCGGAAGTACTTGGGCGGCGGATTGAGAGCAAAATCGTCTTGCTCGATGTAGAGTTCTCTGCCGAACGTGGTTTCGTGCACGCCTGCGTTTTCCGCTTGCGGATTGTTTTCGATATACACGGGTTCGCTCTTTCCTTCGGGATAGTTATCCACGATGAGTTTGAGCGGTTTGGTGACGACCATGGCGCGCTCGGCGCGGTTGTTCAAGTCCTCTCTCACGCAGTGTTCGAGAATGGAAATATCCACTTCGCTGTCCGCTTTGGACACGCCTATACGAGAACAGAAATCGCGAATTGCCTCGGGCGTGTAGCCTCTCTCTCTTATGCCCGAAAGCGTGGAAAGGCGAGGATCGTCCCAACCCCAAACCACTTTTTCGTCCACGAGGCGTTTGATGAAACGCTTGCTCATAACCGTATGCGTAAGGTTGAGTCTTGCAAACTCGATTTGTCTCGGGCGCGGGTCGAAGCCGCAATTCGTCGTCACCCAGTCGTAAAGGGGACGGTGATTTTCAAATTCGAGCGAGCAGAGCGAATGCGTAATGCCCTCGATTGCGTCTTCTATGGGGTGCGCGAAGTCGTACATCGGATAGATGACCCACTTGTCGCCCGTATGGGGGTGCGTTGCATGGCAAATGCGGTAGATGACGGGGTCGCGCATATTGATGTTGGGCGACGCCATATCGATTTTCGCACGCAAAACTTTTTCGCCGTCGGCAAACTCGCCCTTTCTCATCCTCTCGAACAAGTCGAGATTTTCCTCGACCGAACGGTTGCGATAGGGGCTTTCCGTACCGGGAACGCCGAAACTGCCGCGCGTTTGACTTATTTGCTCTGCGCTCAAATCGCAAACGTACGCTTTGCCGTCCTTGATGAGTTTGACGGCGCACTCGTACATTTTCTCGAAATAGTCGCTTGCATTGTGCAATTCGTCCCAGTCGAAGCCGAGCCATTTGATGTCGGCTTTTATGCTTTCCATATATTCGACGTCTTCTTTTGCGGGGTTGGTGTCGTCGAAGCGCAAATTGCACGCGCCGTGATACTTTTCTTTCATACCGAAGTTTATGCACAACGCCTTTGCGTGACCGATGTGCAAATATCCGTTGGGTTCGGGCGGAAAACGAGTAATAATCTTGTTCACCTTGCCCGAAGCGAGGTCTTCGTCAATAATTTCTTCGATAAAGTTTCTTGAATTGTCTTCCATAAGTTTAGCCTTTGCGCCTGAGCGCATATCGAATTTCGCTCACGCACGATACGCCCGCGCGAGCAGGTTATAGTTAATAATAAAACGAAATAAGTGATATGTCAATAATTGCGCCGTGCAAATATTCGTTAAAAAATGTCAGCGGAAAGATTCGCATTTAATTCTTATCGAAAAACCGCGCCGAAAAGCCGCAAAAACGGCAAACTTTCATCACAAAAAAAGCATAAAAACGTTGCAAAAAACGCTGATTTTTCGCAATAAAAACCGCAAAAAATCAAGGATATTCAACTGAAATTCAACGAAAAAACAGTCTTGAATTCGCAAAAATCAATACACAACGGACAGCAAATGCAAACCCTTTGCGCTCAAAGTTTTTCCTGCAAGTTTTCTGTCGCCCGTTTCCAAAATACGCTTTACGTCGTCGACGGAAAGTTTGCCGATTCCGACGTACAAAAGCGTGCCTGCGATTATGCGCACCATATTGTAAAGGAAGCCGTTGCCCGTCACGGATATGCACAATTCGGACTCGCAAAGCATGCCGTCATTTTCTTGTTCGGATTCGCAAAAACTTTGAAGCGGCGAGGTGGAAACTTCTATTGAATATACGGTTCTGACCGTGTTTTTTATCACGCTTCCGCTTGCCTCGAAGCACTTGAAATCGTGCGTGCCTTCAATGACTTTGCAAGCCTCTTTTATCTTTTCGAGATTGACGGGAACGATGACGTGTTCGTGCGTTGGTTCGAGCATAGGACGGCGATGTTTAGAGATATATATCTTGTAGCAATACGTCTTGCGCTTTGCGTTGAATCGCGCGTTGAAATCGTCGCTCGCGACCTCGCAAGAGAGCATACTCACGTCGTCGGGAAGGTGCGTGTTCACCGCAAAAGGAATCTTGTCTGCGGGTATGGACGTGTCCGCGTCGAAATGCACGACTTGCCCCTCTGCGTGAACGCCCGCGTCCGTTCTGCCGCTCGCCGTAGCGGCTGTTTTTGTGCCGAAAGTTTTTTCGAGAGCCTTTTCCAAAACCTCTTGAACGCTCAATCCGTTGAGTTGTCTTTGCCAACCGACGTACCTTGCGCCGAAATACGAAATTATAGCGCGATACCTCATAGCACGAGTCCCCCGAAAATCATTTGATCGATATCGATTCCTATTGTCGGAAAATAATATCTTTCAAGCAAAATCACCACGAAGAACGAGCACATAAACAACGCCGCGATAACGTCGCCTAAACCGATTTTCGCTTTCTTCATTTTGGTGCGTTTTTCGGTTGCGTTGTAGCACCTTGCGTCCATTGCGAAAGCAAGTTCGTCGGCGCGTCTGAACGAGTTGACGAAAAGCGGAATAAGCACGGGCAAAAGCGCCTTTGCTCTTGCGAAAAGTCCGCCCGTGTCGAAACTTGCGCCGCGCGCTTTTTGCGCCGATATAATCTTGTTGGTTTCCTCGAAAAGCGTGGGGATAAAGCGAAGCGCAATGCTCATTATCATCGCGATATCTCTGACGGGAACTTTGACGAGTTTTAGCGGCGACATAAGGCTTTCCACGCCGTCTGCAAGTTCGACGGGCGTTGTCGTGAGCGAAAGCAAAGACGCGCCCGAAATCAACAAAACGAGCCTTAAAACCATCTTTATGGTTGTATGAACGCCGTTTTTGGTGATTGTGAAGATTTGCCAATGCACCAAAACTTCGCCGTCTTTTATCAAAAACAAGTTGAGAATCGCGGTAAACAAAACTATGAAAAGCACGCCCTTCACGCTTTTGAGAACGGAAGCCATAGGCAGTTTGGCAATCAAAATTATCGCAATCAAAACCGCCGTCGTCAGCATAAACCCGAAGTAGGATTTGACGAAAAATATGCCGATGACGTACATAAGCGTAAGCACGAGTTTTACTCTCGCGTCGAGTCTGTGAACGACCGAATTGGTGGGATAATATTGCCCGAAGGAAACGTCTCTAAACATTGTCGCTTCCCCCTTTTGCCGCCTTGATTTCGGCAAGTCTTTCGGCAAGTTCGTCCATAGAAATTATGTCGCGCGGAAGGTCGATTCCGCAAGATATAAACACGTCCGAAAGTCTTGTTGCGCAAGGCACGTCAAGCCCTGCTTCGGCAATGAGTTCCCTGTTTGAAAACACCTCTTTGGGCGTGCCGTCCGCAATAATTTTTCCGTCTTTGAGTGCGACGATTCTGTCCGCTATGACGGCGATGTCGTCCATATTGTGCGACACCATAATTATCGTGGGCGATATTTCTTTTTGAAGTTTTTTGACGAGCGCGAGGATTTCCTCTCTGCCTTGCGGGTCGAGTCCTGCGACCGGCTCGTCGAGAACGAGGATTTTCGGTTCCATTGCGATAACGCCCGCTATTGCCACGCGTCGTTTTTCGCCGCCGCTCAAATCGAACGGACTGCGGTTTGCAAATGCGTCGTAGTCGAGTCCTACGACCTCTATCGCGCGCCTTACCCTGCGGTCTATTTCCTCTTTTTCGAGTTTCATATTTTTAGGGCCGAACGCAACGTCCTTTTCCACCGTATCCGCAAAAAGTTGATATTCCGGATATTGAAAAACCATACCCACTTCGAAACGCAGGTTTTTGAGCGTCTTTTTGTCCGTCGCGCTCTTGCCGTTGACGACGACGGACGACTTCTTTTTGTCTTGAATCTTTATGAGTCCGTTAAGGTGCTGAATGAGCGTGGATTTTCCGCTACCGGTCGCGCCGACTATGCCGACGAACTGTCCCTCTTCTATCGTCAGATTAATATCGGAAAGAGCCGTTTTTTCAAACGGCGTTTTCGGGGAATAGACATAAGTTAAATTTTTTATTTCAACTGCCGACATACGCCCTCCGCAAGTTCTTCTTCGGTAAGCAACGGCGAGTCGAAAACGAATCCTTTGCTTTCGAGGTTTTTGCACAGCGCGTATACGGGGGGAAGCGTAAGTCCGCACGCTTCCAGAAGTCCCGAAGAAAACACTTCTTTGGGCGTGCCGTCTATTGCGATTCTGCCCTTTCGCAGAACGATGATTCTGTCCGCAAGCACGGCTTCGTCCATATTGTGCGTGATGTTGATGACGGTTATGCCCTGCTCGTTGAGTTTTTTTGCGATGGACATAATCTCTTTTCTGCCGTTGGGGTCGAGCATAGACGTGGATTCGTCCAAAATGAGAATATCGGGGCGCATAGCGAGAACGCCCGCGATTGCAATACGTTGTTTTTGTCCGCCGCTGAGTTTGGACGCCGAACGCTTGCGATATTCGTTCATTCCCACCGCTTCGAGAGCCTCGTCGACGCGTTCGATGATTTCGTCGCGCGGTACGCCGATATTTTCGGGTCCGAACGCAACGTCGTCCTCGATTATCGTCGCAACCATCTGATTGTCGGGATTTTGGAAAACCATACCCGCTTTTTTGCGGATTTCAAAGGTGTTTTTCTCGTCGGAAGTTGACAAGCCGTCAATCAAAACATCGCCGCTCGAGGGTATAAAAAGACCGTTGAGAAGTTTTGCGAGCGTGCTTTTGCCGCTGCCGTTCATACCGGCGAGCGTGACAAATTCGCCTTTCTCAACGGAAAAAGACAGGTTTTTGAGGGCTTTTAGACTGCTGCCCTCCCCTAATGAGTAACTATAACTTACTCCTTTGAGGACGATTTGCGACATACGGCAAGTATATCACAGCGGATTTTATAAAGCAAGTTAATAAATAAAGTACGCCTTGAATAAGTGTTCGTTTCGGGTGTGGGGCGAAACCCCACCCGCAATTATATATTATTTTTTATTTGGCAGCGGTTGATTTATGGTATTAATATACGGTTTCGCAGCCGCCCAAACGTCGCTCGTAGACAGGCGGAGCCTGCGCAAAACACTTCATTGCGGTGCTGTCAACAAATAAAATTTATTGCCATAAACCGCATTTGTATTTTGCTTTTCTAATCGCGCAGAAAATCTTTGCTATCAATTTAAGCAAAACACTTTACTCAAATGTCAGTTTCGCAAGATTGTCTGCTTGATGTTTTTGAATCATTCGGATTCGCAGCCTCCGAGACGTTGCTCGTAGACGGGCGGAGCCGAATAATATAGAGCGACGAAGAATCGTTGTGAGCATCCACTTTCACCGTTGCAACTGCCGAGCCGCCTCAAAGTTGCAACCCCTTACGTCACAAACA
>URIX01000052.1 GCA_900547975.1 uncultured Eubacteriales bacterium
GTGGTTTTGCCGCCGCCGCTCGCGCCCACGAACGCATACATCTTTCCGTCGGGTATGGTTAGATTTATATCGTCGAGCACTTCTTTGTCGACATTATACGAAAAACTCACATCCTTGAAAACGATGTCGCCTTTGAGGTTTTCCACGTCGTGCGCCGTATCGCTTTCCTTTTCGACGGGAACGTCCATAACCGCGACGAAACGTTTGAATCCCGTGATACCGTCTTGCAACTGCTCGAAGAACTGTATGAGCGTTTGTACGGGCGAGATAAAGAGGTTTATGGAAATCATAAACGACACGAGGTCTACGTAGTCGAAGTTTTCCTTGTCGTAAATACAGAACAGCGCGCCCGCAAGCAGCACTATGACGTTGTAAATCTCGGTGACGAAACTCATACTTGCCCAGAACGTACCCATAGCCTTGTACGCTTTCGAGCGAGCCTTGACATATCCGTCGTTGTTCTTTTCAAACTTTTCCTGCTCGTATTCGGCGTTGGCGTACGCTTTGGTGACTCTTATGCCGGCAATGCTGTTTTCGAGCGTGGCGTTGATATTTCCGATTTCCTCTCTGCTCTTTCTGAACGCCTTTGACATATTCTTTCTGCACGCAAAAGCGATTACGAAAAGAAGCGGCAAAAACGCAAATACGATAAGCGAAAGTTTCCAACTTATAGTGCAAAGATACGCAAACGAGCCGAGCGTAACGAATGTCGTGATAAAGAAGTTTTCGGGACCGTGATGAGCGAGTTCGCTTACGTCGAAAAGGTCGTTCGTCATTCTCGTCATAAGTTGCCCCGTTTCGTTGTTGTCGTAAAACGAGTACGGCAGTTTTTCGAGATGCTCGAACAAATCCGTCCTCATCGCCGCCTGCATTTTTACACCCATAACGTGACCGTAATAGTTGATGTAATACTTCATACCCGCGCGCAAAAGGTATATTCCCAGAAGCACGGCGCAAAGAATAAGCACATCGTTTATAATGCCGTTTGGAATACTTTGGCGCAGAATACGTTGCGAAATCATAGGATAAACGAGTCCGCTGATTGAAAATATGAACGAACAAGTCATATCTGCGGCGAACGTCCACTTGTGCGGCTTGTAGTACGCAACAAATCGTTTTAGAAAATGTTTTTGAGTCTGTTGTTTCTCTTTCTTCATATGTTGTGTTTGTTATCGATGGATTATTAATTCGGGTGTGGGTGTCCCACCCGCAATTATTAATTATTAATTATTAATTATTAATTTTGTTATCGAGTTTCCTAAGTACCGCTTGAAAATACTGCGGCAATTCGCACTCGAACCGCATAATTTCGTCGGTGTGCGGATGTTTGAGGACGAGTTCTTTTGCGTGCAAAAGTTGTCCGTGATTATAGAGTGCGGTCGAGCCGCCGTACACCTCGTCGCCGACTATCGGATGATGCAAACTTGCGGCGTGAACCCTTATTTGGTGCGTGCGACCCGTTTCGCGTTCCACGCGCACGAGCGTATACTGACCGTAGCGTTTCAGCACCTTGTAGTGCGTGACCGCGCGTCTGCCGCTACTGTCTATAGCCATTTTTTTGCGGTCTTTTTTGCTTCTCGCAATGGGCTTGTCAACCGTGCCTTCGTCCTCTTTGAAATTGCCGTCGCAAAGTCCGTAGTATATTCTGCGAGCGGTCTTTTTCTCAATCTGCGAAGCAAGGCTCTTGTGCGCCTCGTCGTTTTTTGCCACGACCAGCAATCCCGACGTGTCCTTGTCGAGTCTATGCACGATACCCGGGCGAATCACGCCGTTTATGCCGCTCAAACTGTCGAGGTTGTACAAAAGCGCGTTCACGAGCGTATCGTTTTTCTTGTACGAACTCGCTTGATGCACCACCATACCCTGCGGCTTGTTCACCACCGCCATATACTCGTCCTCGTACACGATGTCGAGCGGTATGTTTTCCGCCTTGACTTCGAGCGCTTCGGGCTTCGGCACTTCAAAGTCCACAATGTCACCTTTTTTGAGTTCGAAACCGCTTTTTTGCCTTTTTACGCCGTTGACAAGCGCGCCGTCCTTTTCGATGACGGTTTTTGCGTTAGAGCGAGATACGCCCCACTCGGACGAAACGAAAACGTCCAATCTTACGTTGTCTTTGTCAACCGTGCGCACCATAACCGAGATTATTCCTTGTCAGCGTTCTTCTCGCCGTACGTATTCTCGGCAGTGTTCTCGCCTTGATTTTGCGTGTCGTTTTGCGGATTATTTTGCGAATTTTCCGCACTTATTTGCAAGTTTTCTTCGGTGTTTTTCACGTTTTTTTGTGCATTTTCTGCGTTATTTTGCGTGTTTTCTTCGGCGGTTTTCGTGCCGTTTTCAACGTCGTTTTGCTCGCCCTTCTCCTTTTTTTTCTCGCTTACGACGAACGAAAAATCATTTTCGGACTTCATCATCGGATTGAGGTTTACAGGCGCGTCGAGCGGATCGATTTGCTCTTGCTCGTTTGTGAATTTATTCTTTTGTTCTTCCTCGAACTCTTTTTGGTTCTTCTTCCCTTCCTTAACGAGCATTACGATAAGCACCACGACGAGCATAAACGCCCCGACCGTGACGAATGAGTCCGCGATGTTGAACACGGGGAAACTGTCCCAAAACGAGAATTGAATGAAGTCGCGCACATAACCGAAAGCGATACGGTCGACTATGTTGCCTATGCCGCCTGCGGTGATAAACAGGAGGGATATTCTGAGCCACTCGGTTTCTTTGAGCGCGAAAAAGAGGTAAACGCAAATTGCAATCACCACGATAAACGTTATGACCGTAAGAGCAATCGTCTTGCCTTGAAAGATTCCGAATCCCGCGCCCTCGTTTTTGACTTTGACGAGGTTGAACAAGCCTATGACGTTCTCTTGCACGCCGTTTTGGTCAAGGAAATTCCAAACGTACTTTTTGGACAGCAAATCCGCAACCAAAATGACCGCAATCACCGCAAGTTCGACGATATACAGCCACCATTTCTTCTTTGCGACTTGCGTCCAGTCGGCAAGAAACGCCTTTGTTTTTTCTTTGTAATCGATTTTTTCTTCGTTACCGTTCATAAAGCCCTCTCAGCCTCTGATTTGCGGCGGAATCGTGATAGTCACCCCTTGCGGCGCAAAGAGGAAGATGTTTTTTGTGATTTGCTGAATACTGCCGTCAAGCGCGTAAATCGCGCCGCTCATAAAATCGAGAATCCTGTACACCGACTGTTGATTGAGCGTGGAAAAATCGACAATCACCTGTTCTCTCATTTTGAGGTGGTCGATGAGCAGTTGCACGTCCTTGTAGGTTCTCGGCGAGTAGATAACCACGCCGCCGCTTTGACCGACGGACGGTTGCGTGTAACTCGGCACTTGACCGACGGGCGCGGGCTGACTTTGGCGAGAGAAGATTCTTCCGCCTCTTTGCATATCCGCGCGTTGCGTTTGTTCGTTTCTAAAATACCTTTCGTCCATATGTTTACCTGTATTATGCCTACGGCATAGTTAAGTTATATTGCACTTCGTGAGTTATATTTGCGCCGTGCGCAAGCGATATTGTCCTGCGGACAGCGATATTGCGGCGTTGCCGCAGTTAAGGAAGATTTGATTCCATTTATCCAAAGCCAACGCAAAGCGTAATTTTTCAATTATTCCGCACTTGCGGTGCAAGTGCTATTCTTTCCCCGAACAGCACTCTGCCAAGCCTTATCATATTCGAGCCGTGTTCGAGTGCGATTTTGTAGTCGTTCGACATTCCCGCCGACAAATATTCGACGTTTACGCCGTCTTGCTTTATGCCCTTTGCGTCCTCGAATATCCGTTGCAATTTGTCGTAAAGACGGGCAAGTTCCGTCTTGTCGTCGAGGTTTGGGAGCACGCTCATAACGCCCTTTATGTCGATGTGCGGATAATCTTTCATACTTTGTATGAAATCGAGCGTTTCTTCGGGTCTTACGCCGCCTTTCGTTATCTCTGCGCCCATATTTATCTCGACAAGGCATTTTTGAATCACGTCGTGTTTCACGGCTTGTTTTTCAATCTCTTTTGCCAGTTCCGCCCTATCGAGCGAGTGTATCAAATCCACTTTTCCGACGACGTACTTGACCTTGTTTGTTTGCAGTTGACCGATGATATGCCAGACATACTTTTCGTCGTAGTTTTCGACAAACTCTTGCACGCGGTTTTCGCCCAACGCAAAATCCGGCGCAACGGACATAAACTTGTCTATCGTGTCTTTCGACTGCATTTTACACGCCGCCACGAGGTGTATGTTTCTATCGTACTTTGCCACCTCGTCGCGTACTTTTTGAAGGTTGTCGACTAATATCATAGCATCAACTGATATCGCCTATGGCGATGAAATCACTTCGTGATGATATCGTGCATATTGCACGATGATATCCAAACTTTGTTTGGGTTATGGAATATTCAAATATTCCGCAACTGCGTCGCAGACGTAATTTCACTTGCGCAATGCGCAAATTTCACCGTTGCGTTAGCAACGATTTCATTGCGCCGTCGGCGCAATTTCACTGTTCAGTGAGTACTCACTGAACGATATAGTCGCCTGTCGTTCCGTCATAGACGAGCATTTTAGTTTTGCCGTCTTCAACATACGTCACTTTGATGACTTCGGGCGCAATATGCTCTGCCGAAAGCACTTTTCCGTTGAATTTTTGATAGGATTCAACCAAAACCGCCATTTTTTCGCTGTCGTATTCGCCTATATCGTCGCTAACAAACAGCACGTCGCCGAATATGTGATTGATTTTTGCAAGCAACTTCTTTTGAGTCCACGTATAAACGGCAGGTTTCATACCGCCGTCGCGCAAGAAGAACACGTCGGGGTCGTTTGCAAAGATTCTTCCGTTCAAATGACGACGATACACGCTGTTTTGCATCGAAATTTTGGTGGAAATAATCTCTTGATTCGTGACTTTGACGTAGAATTTTTCCTTGAACGTATTTTCCGCGTCGCAACCTATGCGGCAAGCGTCCACTATGCCGAACGACGGCGCAAGCGGAACGCCGCAACCGAGGATAATCTTATCTCTGCAACATTCGCGCAAAAAGTCCATAGCCTCGCACATAAGTTGACCGCGAGTTTTGCCGTTTCTCGGCTCGATAGCGGCGGCGTAGAGAAAGTCGAGTTTGACCATATCGAAGTGCCATTCGTCGAAAACTCTGTCGAAAAACGCTTTGATATACGCCCTGACTTCTTCTTTTTCGAAGTCGAGCGCATAGAATCCGCCCCACGCGATACCGCTCGGAATAGGTCTGCCCTTCTTGTTTCGTATGAGCCAATCGGGATGATTCTTTGTCACGTTTGCGCCGAACTGCGCGGCAAACGGCGCGTACCAAAGCCCCGCCTTGTAGCCGTGCGAGTGGATTTTGTCAACGATGGGCGTAAGACCGTCGGGAAATTTTTGCAAATCCAAATCCCAGTCGCCCACTTTCGTTTCGTATCCGTCGTCGATTTGGAAGATATTTGCGGTGTTGCCGACGTGCGCAAGTCCTTCGAGGTCGCGCAAGATTATATCTTTGTTTATGTTTTGATAGTAGTTATACCACGAGGTGTAGCCTGCAAGGTGGTCCACTCTGCCCGTGCGTTTTTGCGGATATTCGGCAAAGTACGCGTCGAAAACCTCGTCATACGTTCCGTGAACGTGCATAAGGTCGAACAACTCGTATTCGTCCTCAATCGACAAGCCTTCCACGTCCTTTTGCACGGCAAATACGTTCTCTTTCATATCCGCATAGAAAATCGTATAGCCGGTGCGCTCGTTGAGCGAGCCGACAAATTCCACTTTGTCGTCCTTGCGGAAGTATGTATACGAAAAGCCGTGATACAAATCCTTTCCGTACTCGGTGAACGCATAATCGCCCGACGCACCCGAAAATTTCCTTACAAGCGGCAGTTTCGAGAGCGAGCGCAGTCCGTACTGAACGTCGTTTCTCTTATACTCTCTAGTCGCCGTCCAAGATTGAAAACCGTTTGCGAAAAACCTTTCGTTGTTTTCGAAATAGCGGTCGTATATGAGTTCGGCAAGAGTAAGTTCGACTTTCGCATTTGCCGAAACTTTGATTTTGACGTGCGTTTCGTCGCCGTCGTCGGCAATGTGCAAATTCTCGCCGTCGTAGCCGTTTTTGACGAGAGCGTACTCGACGGATTCCTCTCTTAATTTACCGCCGATTTTGTACTCGATTTTGAGCGTATACTCTTTCAGGTTCATAGTTTCCCCCTAAAATACAAACATAGATTAATTTATTATATCAATAAAAAAAAGAATTGTAAATAACAAATATGCGGAAAACGTCACAATTAAACTTTCAGCCGTCGCCATTGCCGACTTTACAAAAGCACAAAAGAATACGCAACGATTCTCTTTCGCAATCTCGAAAAGCACAAAAAAAACCGCAACATAACGCGCGGTTTTTCGCAGTTTGTTTATATTCTTCGATGCAATCGATTTGCCGGATTATTCTCTTTTTCGGTCGCTATTGTCTTTTGCCGTCAACGATAAATTGTAACCGACCAAGATTAGTTTTCGATTTCCTTTTCTTGCTCGAATTTTGTTATAGACACCTCATACGCCACTCTTTCTTCGACGCTTCCGTCGTCAAGTGCCTTTTGGTAAATTCTCGATTGAATGCGCCCAACGAGATGTATTTTTTCGCCGACTCGGAACATAGAGGCATAGCGCGCGTTTCTTCCCCACGCGATTGCAGGGATATAGTCGGATTTGTTGTACGCCCTGTTCACCGCAATGAGCAAATCGGCGATTTCTCGTTTGAAAGGCGTTGTGCGATACACGGGTTGCTTGCAAACGTAGCCCTCTATTTCTATAACGTTGGGCGCGTTGTCGTCGCACTCGCAAAGTTCTCTCACAAACACCCTAAGCACGAGTTTGCTCTTGCCGTCGGCAATCTTGTTATAACTTCTGAATTGCCCGATTAACCCGATTAGATTGCCGATTTCAAACGAGCCGCCTTCCATAAGTCTGTCGCTTATCGTGATGGGTATTACGTCGTTTTGTCCCGACAGTCTTGCAACCGAAACCGTCATATCGTAAAACTTTTCGCCCATAATTTCGTGAGAAAATTCAGGCTCGCTCGCAATTTGCCCCGAAAGGTAAACTTGATTGTTTTGCATTTGTTCGTAACTCATAAATCCTCCTGTACGTCTATACGTTTTTGTGTTGTATTCCGTTTGAATCTATCGTGTACCCCTCTGTCAACACGAGGTCGGCGATTGTCACAAACTCGAATCCTTGCGCTCTCAAAGCGGTCAAAACCATAGGCAACGCGTCGAGAACGTGGTCGCTGTTGTTGTGAAAAAGCACTATATCGCCGCTCTTTGCCTTTGGCACTACCCTGTCGTATATCTGCTTTGCAGATATACCTTTCCAGTCGAGCGAGTCGATTGACCATTGCACGCCGACCATATTCAATCCTTCCAACGAAGTCATAAGTTTGTTGTTGTAGTCGCCGAACGGGGCGCGAAAATACTTCGGCTTTTTGCCCGTCAAATCGAAAACTCTGTCGTTGACGTATTCAATCTCGTTTTCAATCTCGTTTTCGCTGAGTTTTGGCATATTCAAGTGGTTGCGAGAGTGATTTCCTATCTCGAATCCGGCTTCCGCAATGGCTTTGGTTTCCTTTTCGTACTTATCTATCCAGAATCCGACGAGAAAAAACGTACCTTTTGCGTTATACTCGCTCATTATGTCGAGAATACCTTGCGTTTTGTCCGCGCCCCACGCCGCGTCGAACGTGAGCGCAATCGCTTTTTTGTCTGTATCAACGCCGTACACGGGCACTTTTCTCGTGCTTTTGCAGAAGTACACGCCCGCGCTGTTCGTCACGCCGACGGAAGCCGTCAGCACCGCAAACGCGATAATCAGCGACGCCACCGCTACTATACTTGCTTTTTTGACCGTAACAATCATCAAACACCCCGATTATATGCTCGGCGCAGGTGCAAAATTGAAGAAATTATGTCGCCAAAAGTCGATTTTTCTTCTTTTTCGTTTAATTCCTTCCCTCACGCCTACGATAAATCTATTTTGCGACAAATCGAATTAGAACAACGCAGTATGAAAAACGTTTAATACTGCCTTCATTTCGGGCATTTGTTTTGACAAGCGCAATAGGCGGTAGTATAATAAGCGATATGAAACGTATAGCAACTCAAAAAAACGGATTTTGGAAACGCGTGGGTATCAACATCCCCTTCGTTTTGATGATCACGGCAATGGTCGCGCTGTTTTCGGGTTGTCTTCTTATGTGGTTTTACGCAATAGCGTCGATTGTCGCGTTCAAAAGTTCAATGATTTTCCTCATTCTCGCAGGCACGGGGACGCTCTGTTTGGGTTTGGGACTTGCCCTAATCCCCGCATACCGCAAATATCACGAGTTCTACGACAAAAAAATGGGTTGGGAATACCCCGACAAGCCTAAAAAAGAGGAACAAACCACCGTCAACGATGGCAAAAAGTCGTTTAAGGACTATCTTACTCTTTCCAACATTTCGCTTGCGATAATCGCACTCGGCGCGGTTTTCACGATAATATCCGCCGCTTTGGGTTGCATAAACCGCGAAACGTGGATCAACGACACCGATTCGTTTATGAAAGACAGCGGATATATGACCGAACCGATGCACGTCGTCAATCTCAAAGACCCCATTCAAGGTCAGAACGCAGGCGACAAAAACGTCACGGCAATCAATATCGATTTCAAAGACAAACAAGCGGTTATAGTTTACGTCGGCACGGAATCCCCCGACAAACTCGGCTTCGTCACTTACGACTACTATATTAAGTACGAAAATCAAGTGGTAAAAACTCGCACAAAAGACGGCGTTATCACTCTTTCGGAATCCCCCGCCCCCAAGCGCGACGACACGACGATAAAGAAACTTTTCTTCTTTATGTTCAAGGACTTCGACGTTGAAAAGCAAGTGATAATCTACCTTCCCGAAGATACGCGCAAGGGCTCGCCCAACGAAATCGAAATCATCGGCAAAAACGTCATTTACGCAAAGCCTACCGCTTCAACCGACGGACAGGAAAAAAACGAACTTTCGAAATAAGTCGAGCGTTTGAAAAGCAAACGGCGTGCAATGACAAGTCGCACTATTAAAACGCAATCGGCAAAAAGCAAACACGATTAAGACTTCAAATACTCTACACATTTGCCTAACAGAATAAAACCTAATTCCGACAAAAAAACGACGGGGATTCCGTCGTTTTGCTTTTTTTTATTGCGTGCAATCACGCTCTTTTCCTGTCGCAATCGCCACAAAATTATGTCGCAATCGCTAAAATAGTGCCACAATCAAGCCGCCAATATGCGATTTGCCGTTGCGTATTGTCAGACAAAGAAACGCTTTTTGATTTCGCTTCCCAACACTTGTCTGCCGAAAATCAGCGAGAATGCAATCTCTGCAAGTCCAACGCCGAGCGTTGCAAGAGATGCTATCCAATTATAACCGGCATAGTGCAAAGACAAGCAATAGTTGAGCGGGAACAAGGCGATCATAAACAGCGCAAGCACAAAGGAGTGGAAAGCATATCTATACCACTTTTTCGTGATGACTGCGGTGAGCAACGTCACGACGCTAAGCGCGCCTGCCGCGCAAGGTATTACGTAAGAAAGCGCGATGTAGAACTTGCCAAAGTGCAAACTCACAAGAATCGCAAGAATCATGAGCCAGAAAGTCGATCTGTAATAGAACGTCCTAAGATCCGTGCGGAAGAACGCGAATTGTCCGATGACAAGCCAGAAGAATCCGACGGATGCAAGCCCGATGTAGATGATCGAATAAACCTTGGATATCACGGACGCGAGCAGCAAGCCCACAAGCGTAAGCACGGAGAGTGCGATAAACACGTCCCTGACGGTCTTTTTTGCGTTGAGTCTTTTTTCGTTGGCGTTGTATGGGGCAAAATCAAAGTCCTTGTCCGTTTTGTCCGTTGCCTCGACAAGTCCTGCGCCGCAAAGGGGGCAGTTGTCGTCATATTCGGGATGATACGTTTTGCAAAGTCTACAATATTTCATCATTTATCTCCGTTTGTCTCGATGTACACGTCAAGACCTTCCGCCGTCAACGCTCTGACGAACTCTTTTTCAAGATGTGAGGATTTGAATGTTCTTGAGAACGTCAGCACGCACTCGTCGCCGAACGTCACGCCGGCAAGTTTGTAGCCCGAGTCCTTCGGCTCTTTCAAGCAAAACTCCACCCTGTCCGCTATCTCGAACAATTCTTTGGGCGGATTGAGACGTCCGTAGTTTGAAAAGTCCATAGAAACGGCTTTGTTGTCCATAATATATTTTGTGATTTTTAGACCGATATCTTTGAGTGCGAGAGGCACGAGCGCGATAAATTTGTTGCGTTCTTCACGCATATTCGCGTTGACGTTCTCTTGCAAATACTTTTCGTTGAGTTGCTCTTTGAAGCACTCTTTGACCGCGTCAACATAGGCTTGGATGCCGCCGTCCACGCTGTTTTTGAGCGTCACGTCAAGATAGAACGAGAAGTTGCGCACGGTGTCGGACGGGAAGAATTTGCGAAGATTGACAGGCACTCTTGCGTTGATATCCTTGTTGCTGCCCTCTTTTTTGCGCATATCGAACATAATGCCGAATATGATCGCAAGCACGTATTCCGTGATGGTTGCGCCGTATTCTTTCGCCTTTTGGTTGAGCTTCGATGCGGAAGTGATCACGTGAGTCATCACGCCGTGACGAGCCTTGGGGAGCTTGGGGATATAAGTAAAATTGATCTTTCTTTTTGCGTAGTCGTGTTTTTCGGCATACACTTGAAAACTGTCTTCGATCTCGGTGGGCGTCGGCAAATCGCGATAGTCCTTTGCGCTCTTGTAGTCTTCGATTCGCTTACCCGTCTTGATCTCGTAGTATCTTGCAAGCAAGCTCATAAGGAAAGTCGAACCGCCCGTGCCGTCCGTGATGCTGTGGAAGAACTCGCATCCGATTCTGTAATCGCTGTACACCACTCTGAAAAGATAGCGTTTGCCGTCAAGAGGAATGGGTTGGAAAGAATAAAGACTCTCTTTCTCCACTCTGGGTTTGAAGGGCAATCTCTCAAAATAGTACCAGAACGCGCCGCGCTTGATGGTGACCATAAGTGTCGGAAATCTCGGCACGAGATCGTCAAGTGCCTGTTGCAAAACCTCGCCGTCCACTCTCTCTTTCATCACCGCCGCA
>URIX01000053.1 GCA_900547975.1 uncultured Eubacteriales bacterium
CGGACGCCGTGGGTTCCCTCAAACTTGTGCAGAGGGGGAACGGCGGTAGGGGAAACACGTGAGGAAGGGGGAAATTCTAGTTTTTGAATGAACACAGGGTTTATCCATTCAAAATAACACAATAAAGGTGACGTATGGGTTACAACGAGCAATTTATGAATATGGCGATTGAACTCGCAAAAGAGTGCGGGGCTCACGACGAGGTGCCCGTCGGGTGCGTCGTCGTCAAGGACGGAAAAGTTATAGGCGCAAGCGGAAATCGCAAGGAAAGAGAAAACAACGCCATATGTCACGCCGAGATTTTCGCTCTTTCGCAAGCGACCAAAGAGGTGAACAACTGGTGGCTCGAAGATTGCGACGTTTACGTCACGCTCGAACCGTGCGTTATGTGCGCGGGGGCGATGATACACTCTCGCATACGCGCGCTGTACTTTGGCGCATACGACGAAAAGACTGGGGCTTGCGGCTCGAAACTCAATCTTTTCGAGCAAGGACTTTTCAATCACACCGTCCTTGTCAGCGGCGGACACGAATGGCAAATTTGCTCGCAACTCTTGTCCGACTTCTTCAAACAAAAAAGAAAGAACAAATAACGCGCAAAAACCATTTCGCCAAATCGTTTTTTGAAAATAAAATTCTGCAACACGTTCGTCGCAGAATTTGTTTTTTTGCGGTTTTTGTCAATCGCCCCAATAGTTTTCATTTCTATTTATGGGATTCCCACGCTTCGCTCTGAATGACGACGTGGGCGATTGACTTTGCCGCAATGCCGTTTGGGCAATCGGATTAAGGCTTCGCCTTCCGCAATTATTCATTATTAATTGTTAATTATTAATTCGAAAAGCGTTCGAGCAGGCGTTTGCGATCAGTTAGAGAGCGGGGGTGCCGGATATTGTTCAAAAGAGCATTTCGCCATAATCGTCAATGTTCGCCGTCTTGCGATACGCAGGGCGGCGGTTTTGCTTATGCGACGACAAGCAGTCCTCGCACAAGATAGATTACAGCGTTTCGACAATGCTCGTGTCGATGTCGACGGCGTCTTTTATCGAGTCGGCAGGCACGCCGAACACGATTCCCAAGACGGTCGATATAAGCGATATGATTGATGCAACGATGACAAATACAATCTTTTTGGTTTTGTTATCCATAGGTTCTCTCCGTTTAAGTTTATTTGCCGCCGCGAAGATTTGCCTGCTCGAACACGCACAATATACAACTCGCTTTGCCCGATTTGCAAAATATTATGTCGTATGTCGTAAAAGTTTTTTCGCAAAACGAATATAGTATGGTATGGACAAATATAATATTGTTTTTATAAAAACCGAATGGGGTGAAAAGGAACTGCTCGGCAGGCGCGCGGAAGACTACGTTATTCGCGAGTTCTACGACTTTGCGGCAAAGAAGTGCCGCATTGCCAGGCAATCCGCGTACAAGGAAGAAACCGCGATCCTGGACGGATACGTCAACGTGGTGCTGACTCTCGATATGCCGCTTGTGAAGAAAGAGGACGTAGAGTCGCTCGTTTGCGAGATGAGGCGCAAAAATATTTCGACGATACGGCTCGGCGCGAAAGATTCCGCGTCCAAAATTTGCATAGGCAAGGGGACCGACGAGGGCGTTTTCAGTGCGCGCACCGCTTTTTTGAAGATTGGTGATGCAAAATCCTATAATATAGTGTATAATCTTCTAAAAGATAGAATTTTGGACGGACTTCTTGAAAACGGCGTGTATATTGTGGACAAAACCACCACTTTTATCGACGATACTGTGAACGTCGAAAAGGGCGTGACGATAAAGCCGTACTGTACGATAGAAGGCGAGAGCGCGATACTCGGCGAAAGCACGATTTTTGCCTCGCATATACGTGACAGCGTAATTGACGGCGCGGATGTTTCGTATTCGCACGTGGTGTGCTCTCAGGTGCATAAGCGCGCGACGGTCGGTCCGTACGCAAGGCTCAGACACGCAGTCATAGACGAAGGCTGTCGGGTGGGAGATTTCGTCGAAGTCAAGGCATCGCGGCTTCATGACGGCGTAAAGTGCGCGCACTTGAGTTACGTCGGCGACGCGGACGTAGGCGAGCGTACGAATGTCGGCTGCGGCACGGTGTTTTGCAATTACGACGGTCACGAAAAACACAAAACCACCGTCGGCGCGGAATGTTTTTTGGGTGCGAACACCAATCTTATTGCGCCCGTAGTCGTGGGCGACCACTCGTTTATCGCGGCAGGCACGACGGTTACGCGCGACGTTGCGGACGGCTCGTTCACCATAGGCAGAGTGCGCCAAGACACCAAACCCAAGACGGATTGAATCCGCTTTGAAATAAGCAAATTCGCAAATTATTCATCAATAGAAAAATCACGCGAGAGGAAGATATGATACTCATCGTAGGGCTGGGCAATCCCGGTATGAAATACAAAAACACGTATCACAACGTCGGATTTATGGCAGTGGACGCTTTGGCAAAAAAATGCAAAGTCAAAATCGCGAAATCCGAGTGCGACGCGCTCACTTGCAAGGCAAGACTCGGCGGCGTCGATTTTGTGATTGCAAAACCGCAAACGTATATGAATCTGTCGGGCGAGTCCGTCAAAAAACTCGTGCGCGCGTACGACGTTGACGAAAAGAGCGAACTCGTGGTGTGTTATGACGATATAGATTTGCCGATAGGAAAACTGCGTATTCGCGAGGACGGCAGCGCAGGCACGCACAACGGAATGCGCAACATCGTCAAGGAACTCAACACGCAAGATTTTTTGAGAGTGCGCATAGGCACGAAAACAGAGGAACTTGCAAAACACGAGGTTGAACTTATCGATTTTGTACTGTCAAAGGTTGATTTTGACAGCAAACAGATTTTGCAAGAGTCGATAGAGCGCGCCGTGGACGCACTCGAACGCATAGTTGCGGGCGAGGATATCCAACGTATTCAAGAGAAGATAAACAGCAACAAACGCTGAAAGATTTATGACACCGTCGATTTTTCAACTTCAAAATATGGGCGAAAAACTTGCGTCATTGCAAGGAATAGGCGCAAAAAAACTTGCCGACGACAAACTGTCGGCAGTTTGCGTGTTGCGCGTGTGCGAGGGTGCGAAAATTCACATAATGTCGCAACTTCCGGCAAAGAAACTCATCGTCGCTTCCGACGCTTTGGGAGCGAAAAGCCTCGTGCGTAAAATCGCGAGTTGGGGCGTAAAAGCGGATTATTTGCCTTATCGCGACGATGTACTGATTGCAAGAAAGAGTTTTTCCGAGCAAGGAATGCGCGAGCGCATTTGCACGCTCAAAGATATTGCTTTCGGCGAAGTAGATACCGTCGTTACGTCTGCGGACAGCCTTTTGCAACTTTTCCCCAAGCGCGAACTTGTCAAAAAATACACCGTATGCGTAAAAAAAGAGGACGTGATTTCGCCCCAGTCGCTCGCCGACAAACTTGCGCTTGCAGGCTACAAACGCCAGGCTATGGTTGCCGACGCGGGCGATTTTTCGGTGAGAGGCGACATCGTTGACGTGTGCGACGTGTCGGGCGTTGCGTACAGAATCAATTTCTTCGACGAACTCGTCGAAAACATCAAAGTTATCGACATCGAAACTATGCTTGCCTCGAACGAGGTGGAAAGAGTGTCGTTTGCGCCCACGAGCGATATATTGCTTGACGAAAAGGGCTATGATTACGCGCGCGAAAGGCTGGCGCTTTATCCCGAAAACAAAAACGCGCAACAGGCAAAGGAACTTTTGAGCGTAGGCGCGTGCGATTCGTCCGCAGTGTGGGCATTGCCGTTTTTGAAGAACTGCACGTCAAGCATATTCGACTTTTTCGACGACGACAGACCCACGCTCGTGATTTTCGACGAACCGAGAGTGGTAAGCGACAAGTTGCAGATTCTCGAAAAGGAATTTTCGGGACGTATCAAAACGCTTTGCGAAGGCGGCGAGATTCTTGACGAACACAAAGACGTGTGTATATCCTTGCACGAGGTCAAACGCCAACTCATATTCGTGCGCAAAATGGGATTTGCTTCGCTTTCTCTCGACAACCGTCTTTTCGAGCCTAAATACATCATCGAGCCGAAAACTCGTCCCGTCACGAAATATTATCTTGACCCCAACACCATAGTTCAGGACCTCAAAAACTTTGCTCTCAACGGCACGAAAGTCGTAATGGCGTGCGGCGGCAGAGAGCAAGCAAAGAATATAATCGAAAGTTTGCGGGAATACGAAATTCTTGCAACGTACAGCGAGGACGGAAACGGCGAGGGAAGCATACTCGCAACGCCCCTTCAAGTTGAAACGGGATTTATTTATCCCGCCGTCAAGGCGTGTCTTATCGGTATGGGCGAGTGTATAGGCAAACACCGGTCCGCAGAGATTTCCGTCAAATCCGCCGAGCAGGCACTCTCGCCAAAACCGGGGGATTACGTCGTACACAAGATTCACGGCGTAGGCGTTTGCGAAGGCACGACCATACTCAAAACGGGCGAGTTTGAAAAGGAATACATCGTTCTCAAATATCGCGACGGCGACACGCTTTACGTTGCCACCGACCAGATGAACAACTTGCAAAAGTTCGTCGGTGAGGAACATCCCAAACTCAACAAACTCGGCGGAAAAGAGTTTGAAAGAGAAAAGGAAAAAGTGCGCAAATCCGTGCGCAAACTTGCGATAAACCTCGTTGAACTTTACGCAAAACGCGAAAAGCAACGCGGCTTCAAATACAGCCCCGACACCGTGTGGCAAAAGGAATTCGAGGACAATTTCGAGTACGAGGAAACCGCCGACCAACTCAAAGCGATTGCCGACATCAAAAACGATATGGAAAGCGGTCGCATTATGGATAGATTGCTCGTGGGCGACGTGGGCTTCGGCAAGACGGAAGTTGCGTTCAGAGCGATGTTCAAAACCGTGCTTGACTCCAAACAAGCGGTGCTTCTCGCGCCTACGACCATACTCGCGCGCCAGCACTACGAAAACCTTATAAAGAGGCTCGAACCGTTCGGCATAAAATGCGGACTTCTGACGAGACTTCAATCGTCCAAAGAGAACGAGCAGTTGCTCAAAGAACTCAAAGACGGCACGACGCATATGGTTATAGCAACGCACAAAGTGCTTGCAAAAGACGTGGAATTTCACGATTTGGGATTGCTCGTGCTTGACGAAGAACAGCGATTCGGCGTAGAACATAAGGAAAAACTCAAAGAAAAATATCCACTTGTCAACGTGCTTACGCTGTCGGCAACGCCCATACCGCGCACGCTCAATATGTCGCTCACGGGCGTAAGGGATATATCTATGCTGGAAACCGCGCCGAGAGGCAGACTGCCCATACAAACGTACGTCGTGGGCTACAGCGACGCACTGTGCCAAGACGCAATCACGCGTGAACTTGCAAGAGGCGGACAAACGCTTGTTCTTCTCAACGACATAGAGGCACTCGAACCGTTTGCGAGCAAACTTCGCACGCTGTGCGAGGGCGCAAGGGTTATCACTGCGCACGGACAAATGGCACCGGGGCAACTCGAACAAAGAATAAGCGCGTTTTATGACAAGGAATTTGACGTTTTGGTGTCCACGACGATTATTGAAAACGGCATAGACTTGCCCGACGCAAACACGCTCATCGTCATAGACAGCGGAAAATTCGGACTTTCGCAACTATATCAACTTCGCGGCAGAGTTGGGCGCAGAGGAGTGCTTGCTCACGCATATTTCACCGTTCCCGAAAACGGGACTATAACCGAAAACGCGCAAAAACGTCTCGATTCGCTTCTCGAAAACACGGAAATCGGCAGTGGATTCAGAGTTGCGCTCGCCGACTTGTCCATACGCGGCGCGGGCAATATTTTGGGCGCGGAACAAAGCGGACATATCGAAAAAGTGGGTTACGAAATGTACCTCGAACTTTTGGACGAAGCGGTGCAAGAGATAAAGACGGGCGTGGTGAAGAAGCCCGAACGCGACGTGGAGATGAAAGTGGACGCGGCGGCGTTTATCAGCGAAAGTTACATTTCGGGTCGCGACAAGTTGAGAGTGTACAAGCAAATATCCAAAGTCGCCTCGAAGAGCGCGAGAGATTCGCTCATCAAAGAACTCGGCGAGGTTTACGGCGAAGTGGATTTGCCGCTTGAAAACCTCATAAACATCGCGCTTTTGAAGAATCTTGCCTCGAATTACGACGTGTCGAGAATCGTGATAAACCGCAACGGCGCGGGCGTAAATTTCTACGATTCCGACGTTTTCAAAAACGAGAGTCTTATGAACGCCGTATCCAAAAACAGCGGAAGCGTGGTGCTTACGACCACCATACCGCCGTCAATGATATTCGAGGTGAACAAACTCACGGCAGAGCAAAAACTTGCAAAACTCATAGATTTCTTCGACGGCATAGAATAAGTCGAAACGCCGATGGAGCGTTGCTTAGCAGCAAACCGCAGACGACGAAGAATAAACGATATTGTTATAGACATGAAATCATTATAATCTTTATTTTTTGAAAATTCATATACAGATTTGAAATAAAAACGCACTTTCTACCTGAAGATAAATGACTTTTTGGGAAAGATTAAAAAACCTATTCAAAAAGAAGAAATAAACTTCAAAAAAATAACGAAAAACCGATATAATTTCCATATCGGTTTTTTTATGCTGGACCTGCCATTGATATAATAGAACTATGTGAAAAATATTTAATACACAAATCTAAATAGCAACACAAGAATTTTAACAGTCAAAAGTATAAAAATCAACACTTTTCGACACAAATCGTACAAAACCGCGCTGTAAAAATTCGCCAAACGGACAAGGTCTCGATAACATGCGAAAAATCTTAAAAAACAAGCAAAAAGAGACGTTTTGCCGCCTCTTTTTGCGCTTTGATTTTAGTTGCGACAAATGGCGTTATACGATTCTCATCGCCGTGATGTTCGCGCCCGTGAGGTTTACGCTTTCGCCCGAAACGTTGTAAATCGAAAGCGTCGTTCCGCCCGCGGTTGCGTTGTACAGGATAGTTTTCGAGACGTTTGCGGCGTTTGCCGTGGTTGCGTAGTCGGTGATAATCTCGTTTGCGTCTGCCGCTCCGTTCACATACAGTTGGACGGACAGATTGCCGTCCGCGCCTCTTTCGCCTGTCGCGCCGTAGGTGACGAGATACGTTCCTTGCGGCAGAGTTATAGCGTTCGAGGCAAGCGACATAGTGGTTGTCGGGGTGGTGACGGAACTCGCAAGAGGGATAATCGCGCCCGAAGCGACGGTTTGCGTTCCGCCGTAGGCATAGAGTGCGTCTTGAAGCGCGCTCGTGCCCGCTTCGCCTTGCGGTCCTTGAGGACCCGTTGCGCCGGTTTCGCCCTGAATGCCTTGCGGTCCTTGAGGACCCGTTGCGCCGGTTTCGCCCTGTGGTCCTTGCGGTCCTTGAGGACCCGTTGCACCGGTTTCACCCTGAATGCCTTGCGGTCCTTGCGGACCTGTCGCACCGGTTTCGCCCTGCGGTCCTTGTGGTCCTTGAGGACCCGTTGCGCCGGTTTCGCCCTGAATGCCTTGCGGTCCTTGAGGACCTGTTGCGCCGGTAGCACCCGTTGCGCCGGTTGCGCCCGTAGGACCTTGAATACCTTGCGGTCCTTGTGCGCCTTGAGGTCCCATCGGTCCCATCGGGCCGGCAGGACCTATCGGACCTATCGGACCTCTGATATATTCCACCGAGTTTTGAGAGCAAGTCGGTCTTGTCTGACAGCAAGGATTGAAAAAGTTGAAAAACATAAGCGTCCTCCTTCAAATTTTATGTAAAGGCAATCGAGATAACGCACGAGTGTTCTGCAAATGGTTTTTCCAAGGCTTTCGGCGGGCTTTGAAAGGCGTATTTTTCCGTATACCATATGCAAGCAAAAAAAAATGTGATACAATGTAACCAAGTGCAAACGTATGCGTATATTCTGTGTAAACAATGCGCACGCAAGTGCAAAAGGAAGTACGGTATGAAAGAAAGATTCAAAAAGTATCTCGAAGAACATTTCAAAAAAATCGCGCCTACGCAAGCGGCTATGGAATACCGCAAAGCGATGTTGCGTCAACTGCTCGACAGAGAGCAAGAGTTGCGCATAAAAGGCGTCACGGACGACAACCTCATCTTCGATATGGCCGTGTCCGAACTCGGCGATTTCGATCAGACTTTGGCAAATTTCGAGCAAAGACAAATCAAGAGCGGCGAAGTCAAACGCAAAGTCAGCGCGGCAAGCATTTGCGCGGCGGCAATCGTTGCGCTTTTGACGATTGTGTATCTCATCGTCGGCGCGGTTGCGAAAATATGGCATCCGGCTTGGCTCATTATGGTGGGCGGCGTGTTTGCGGGCGCAAGCGTATTGCTTATTTACGGCGCGGTCAGATTCGCGGCGAAAAAGAAATATGTTCCCGTCAGAATATTCGTTGCGATATGCGAAGTTTTGCTCACGGTTTTCGTGTTCTTGCTCTTGCAACTCGTGTTCAAACTCAACGGCGCGTGGATGAGTTTCCTCGCAATGGTAGCGGTGCTTTTCGGTGTAGATACGGCAATCGCATTCGGCACGAACAGCAAAATCAAATGGTTTGAATTGCCCGTATTCATCGAAGTCGCGGCGGTTATGCTCTACGTCATTTTGGGCATCACCGTTCAAGGCATCTGGCACCCGGGCTGGCTTATGTGTCTTGCGGGCGTGGCGTGCGCACTCGTGCAACTCGTTGTCGTCGTAGTCAAGAAAGCAAAGGCGAAAAACAAGAAAGAAAGAGCCGCTCTCGAAGACAAGAACGAGAAGGAAGATCAAAAATACTGGACGGAATGGGACGATTAACGTATCGTTTTTGACAGATAAAACGTCGATTTTGACGAGTAGGAGAGATTTATGTCAACGACAATAAAGGCTGAAATGTGGGACAGAATGCAGTTTCTGTTCCGCAATTATTACGACAGAATGGTGCACGCGAAACTCACTTACGAGGGTAGTTTCGATATGAATATACTCAAAAACGTCGTGCTGTATATGATTGAAAAAGCACCCGTTCTTCATTCGAGTTTCAACACCACCGTAATCGAGCCGTACTGGAAAGAAGAAAAATATACCATTGACGACATCGTGTCGTACGAAAAGGTCGAGGACGCTGACAAAGCCGCGGACGAATGGCTTTTGGGCGTCATTCCTTACGACAATAACGTGCAGGTCAAACTCGCCGTGTTCGAGGACGACAAGCACTCTATACTCGCGTGGCGCAACAACCATATGTGTATGGACGGCGGCGACCTTAAATACTTCCTCGCAACGCTTTGCGAAAACTACACGAATCTTAAAGCGGGCAACTATTCCGCACTTCATATGAAAAGCGGTTCGAGAAGTTTCGACCAAGTGTATTCCAAACTCGAAGGCGACGACCTCAAGCACGCAAAAGGTCTTTACAAAAACATTTCCAAAGCGCAGGACAAAGTTGCGTTCCCGTGGAGCGAAAGCGTACCCGAGGACAGCAACCAAATCGTAAAAAGGGTCATCGAGGAAAAGGACTTCGAAAGAATGCGCGAATTGTCCAAAAAAATGGGAATCACCGTCAACGACGCGATTATGGCAATGGTTTTCCGTTCCCTTTACGAACTTTGCGGTCTTAAAGACGACGACAGCCTCACCGTATCTTGCGCAATCGACCTCAGAAAACATATCGTCGAGGGCGGATTGCAAGGCGGCCTTACCAACCACACGGCGTGGATGGCGGTTCGTACGCTCGCAAAAGGCGACACTATGCAAGACACCGTTGTCAATATAATCCGTTCGACAAAAGGATTTAAGCGCGACAAGTTTATGGGGCTCTATTCCTTGCCTCTTTTGAAACTCGCATATACCGTTTTTCCCCAAGACATCGCAGAGTTTGCAATCAAGGCAGGGTATGACAACCCGCTCATCGCGGTCAGCAATATGGGCTTGCTCAACACCGAAAAACTCACCCCGAACGGCTTGAAACTCGTCGACGGATTCATTTCGGGCGCCGTGAAGTACAAACCCTTCTTCCTTATGTCCGTGACGACGCTCCTCAATAGAATCACGCTTTCGACCGCAATCAGGGGCAATCGAAAAGACATCGACATTGCAAATCATTATTTCGATTTGGTGATGAAGAATCTCAAAGAGTTCAATGCAATCGAACTCTGAATCACCAAGCAGCGTCTAACTTTGTTAGAGTCTCGATTGCTTGAAATAGGATTGAATGTAGGAAAAAGCCGCTCAACCGAGCGGCTTTTTCCTACATTCAATCCGTAAGTAAACAAACACTTATTCAATGCGTACTTATAAACGGAATGTGCTAATTCGCAGACGGAACACGAGCCGCAAGGCGGC
>URIX01000054.1 GCA_900547975.1 uncultured Eubacteriales bacterium
AGTACAAGCGACTGCGCCGTTTGGGTGCGAAGCTGGCGCACAAAGCGCAGTGGCACGGCTTTCAGCCGATTTGTATTGCCAACAGCCCGTCTGCCGTTCGTTGCTTGCAACGAACTAGCGATTGCTACGAAGTCAATCGCGTCAGTGTTGCCCCACGCGAAGCGGACGTCGTGGGTCCCCTCAAATTTATACAGAGGGGGAACGGCGGTATGGGCGCGACGCGTTAAACAACACATCCTGTGAATGTGTTGTAGCCAAAGCGAACGAGGCGGATTGCTTTGCAAACGACGAAGTCCAAACACCTGAGGAAAGGGGACATTTTAATTAGAGTTTCACACCGCCCCCTATTTTATAAACGAATATTAAAACCGCGATATTTGGATGAAGAACGCGAAAGACACGAAGTGCCGGAATAGCGATTGTTACGCTTGCGACAATCGCGTCAAGCACGGCTTGAATCAAAACCCTAATTAAAAGACCGAAATGTAAAACCTCGATATTGAGATGAAGAACAAGAAAGAGGCATCCGAATGGCAACCCTAATTTACTATGCGTAAATGAGTTGACAGGCGGATGCCTCTGCCGCAGTTATTCGCTCAATAGCGCGGTTTTACAGTCCGGCGGTGATGGATAATATAGAGCCAACACAATACCCGCTCTCCGCCAAATAAAGTATTGCTTTGGCAATTTCGGACGGGGTTGCAAGTCTTGCGAGAGGTATGCTGTCACGACACAATTCCTCTTTTTCGAGCGAGGTGTAGACGGACATCATATCGGTGTCCACTGCGCCGGGTGCGACGGCGTTGACGAGAACGCCCATTGGGGCAACCTCTTTGGCGAGGGCTTTGGTGAAGCCGATGACGGCGGCTTTCGACGCAGAATAGGCAACTTCCATGCTTGCGCCCTTCTCGCCCCAGACGGACGATAGGTTGACAATCGAGCCTTGACCGCGCGAAAGCATATCGGGAAGAACGGCTTTGGTGACGTTAAACGTGCCGTTGACGTTGACGTCGAAAATGCGCTTGAAGTCGTCAAGCGACGTATCGATCAAAAGTCCGCTCTTTGCGATACCTGCGTTGTTGACGAGAATATCGATTTTGCCAAAACGTTTTTTTGCGGTTTCGACGGCGGTTGCGACGCTGTCGGGATTTGTGACGTCGCACTCGATTGCAAGCACGCCGCCAAAACGAGAATTAAGCGCATTCTGCAAAGAAAGCGCTTTTTCTTTTGAGGAATTGTAGGTAAAAGCGACGTTGTAATTTCCCGCCGCCAAGCGTACGACCGCTTCGCCTATTCCCCGACTTCCACCCGTGATAAAAATGGTTTTGGTCATTGATTTGTTGTTTGAGGACGCTTAATTCGCAGAATTAAGCGTCTTTCTTGTCGAGTCGGTCGGTCGGACAACCGATATATGTGCTTTCTGCGTCCTCTGCGTCCTTGTCGAAAGACACGAGGTTGATTGTGTGCAGATAGTTTTCGTCGTTGCTTGCGAAGAAGTAGAAGTCGTCGCCGACGAAATCGAGAACGAGCCAGTCGGTTTTGATACCTTCAGCCATAATGACTGTTGCGGTTGCGTTGGCTTGCTTGTACGAAATCTTGGAAATGCTGCTTGCTGACGAACTTGCGGTGTAATACACGATTCCGTTTGCTTGATCGACCTTCCAAATAGTTTGAGAAGTGCTCGTCACTTGCACGGGGTTTTCGGCGTTGGCGCCGTTGTACCAGCAGTATACGCTGTTCGCATTGTAAGCAAGCGCGCCTTCCTCGTATCCGAGCGGAACGAGAGTGGTGGAAGCGATTGTATTGAGTTTCTTTTCGCTATCCTTAACGTTGCTCGCCTTTGCAACAAACAAACCATCGGACACACTCGAACTGTTGAGCGTATGGGATTTGGTGTAGTACAAAGAGCAATCACCGCTCTTTTCGACGTACATATTGACAAGGTTGTATTTGAACACGTCGAGTTGGTTGTTGAGGGGGTCGTCGGTGAACGTAGTTTGCGTTGCGAGGGTCTTTTGGTTGCTTCCGTCTGCGTTGATAGAGCAGAGGTTGTTGTAGTTTTTGTAACTATCCTCGCTCGGTGCGCTTTGGACGTAGAAAATCGTGTCGGAATCGTAGGACCAGACGACGTTTTCGACGTTTTCGACGAGAGTGCCTTTGACTGCGCCCTTACCTTTGTCGGTCGCTTTGTCGTTCATACCCGAGAAGTCGATATAACTTACGGTGTTGTTCGTGTAGTAAAGCACGCGGGTTTTGGTGAAGATATATTTGGACGAGCGCGTTGCAATAGTGCCGATGAGTTGGGTCACCGAACCGTCGGTTTTGGTGCGCATAAAGTCGGTGTTGGTGGTTGAAGCCGTGCCGCTCTTGTCCTTGTCGGTGTTGACGGACGTATAGTAAATCCAGTCGCCGTGAATTGCGATGCCGCCTGCAGTCGAGGAATTGTACACGCTCTTGGGAACGACGAGTTTTGCCGATTTGGGATCGACCTTGCCGTCCTTGATTTCGGCACGAACGATACCTTGTTTGGTAGCCGCGCCCCACGCGTTGTCCGCGCTTTCGCCAACGTAACCGTTGATGAAGTAGATAAATCTGCCTTGTTTTACGACGTAGCCGCCGTTCGATTCGACAGGTGCGGATGAATCGCCGCTGCCGATAGAGTCCGCTTTGTACGGATTGCAAGCAACGAGTGCCGCTATGCAAAGCACGAGCACCAAAACTGCCGCAAATACGCTAAAAAGTTTCTTTTTCATTATATTTCTCCTGGGGATACGAGTCCCTTTTGATGTCTTATTTGTTTTCTTCTTTTGGCAAATCGATTTTGATATGCACTTCTTTGAGTTGCTTCTCGGTGACCGTTCCGGGTGCGCCCATAAGGATGTCGCGTGCGTTTCTGTCCATCGGGAAGGTGATGATTTCTCTTATGCTCGGCTCGTTTGCAAGAAGCATAACGATACGGTCGACGCCGGGTGCGATACCTGCGTGCGGCGGTGCGCCGAACTTGAACGCGTTGTAAAGAGCAGAGAACTTTTCCTCGATGACGTCTTTGCCGTAGCCGACGATTTCAAATGCTCTTTCCATAATCGCGGGCTCGTGGTTTCTGACTGCGCCCGAACTCAATTCCACGCCGTTGACGACGCTGTCGTACTGATACGCCACGATGTCGAGCGGGTCTTTGGTGTTGAGTGCTTCGAGGCCCCCTTGCGGCATAGAGAACGGATTGTGGCAGAACCCGAGAACTCCGTCATCGTCGTATTCATACATCGGGAAGTCCACTATCCAGCAGAAGCGGAATGCGTTTTTCTCGATGAGGTCGAGTCCGTTGCCGAGTTCGGTGCGAACGTAACCCGCTTGTTTTTCCACGCCCTTTTCCTCTGCGAGGATTGCGACGAACGAGCCTGCCGCAAGACCCAAGCGTTCAACGAGCGCGTCTTTGCTCTCGCCGACGAATTTTGCGATACCGCCTGCGAGTTCGCCCTTCTCGTCGAGTTTGAACCAGTACATATTGCTTGCGCCGTTTTGTTTGGATTTTTCAACGAGAGCGTCAATCCACTTTCTCGTTTCCTTGAAATCGTGTACGGCGATTGCTTTGATAGTTTTGCCTTTCTCGAAGAAAGGCGCTTTTTCGCAAAGAATGTCGGTGACGTCCTTGATTATGAGCGGATTGCGAAGGTCGGGTTTATCCGAGCCGTAATCTCTCATTGCGTCGCGGTAGGTTATGCGACGGAAAGGACCTTGGTCGACTTTGTATCCCTCGGGCGAAAACTCTTTGAACACGCCGCTCAACACTTCTTCCATAACCGTGAATACGTCCTCTTGCGTTGCAAAACACATCTCGGTGTCGAGTTGGTAGAACTCGCCGGGGCTTCTGTCCGCGCGCGCGTCCTCGTCTCTGAAACAGGGTGCGATTTGGAAGTATTTATCGAAGCCGGAAGCCATAAGCAACTGCTTGTATTGTTGCGGTGCTTGCGGAAGCGCGTAGAAGTGGCCGGGATACAATCTCGACGGCACGATGTAGTCGCGCGCGCCTTCCGGCGAGGACGACGTAAGAATCGGCGTTGCGATTTCCAAGAATCCGAGAGATGTCATCTTGTTGCGAAGCCAACTGACGACTTTTGAGCGGAAAACGATTTTCGCTTTGACGTCGGGATTTCTCAAATCGAGGAAACGATATTTGAGACGAACGTCTTCTCTCGATTGCGTGCTTGTGGCAATCTCGAAAGGAAGTTGTTCGTAGCATCTGCCGAGCACCTCGATCGTATCGGGTTCGATTTCGATCATACCGGTGGGCATATCCTTGTTGGGTGCGCTGCGAAGGACGACTTTGCCCTCGACGCTTATCGTGCTTTCGCGCGGAATTGCGCGGATTTGTTCCTTTTTCGCCTCATCGCTAACCACCGCTTGCGTATAGCCGTAGTAGTCGCGCAACACGAAAAAGATGACTGCGCCAAGATCGCGAACGCTTGAAAGCCATCCGCAAAGTTTGACGTGTTTGCCTTCGTCTGATTGACGCAATTCGCCACAATTATGTGTTCTGAGTTCCATATACACCTTTCAGAATAAAGATTTTTTATTTATTACAACAGGTTTATACCTGCTTTTTCGCATTTTTCATGCATATCGTCGGGCCAAAGTCCCGATTGCACCTCACCGATGTGCGCCTTTTGCAGTATCAGCATACAAAGCCTCGACTGCCCTATTCCGCCGCCGACCGTGAGAGGAAGATTGCCCTCTACCACGTCTTTATGGAATCGATTTTGAAGCCTCTGTTCACAACCTGCGATTTTGAGTTGCTTCACCATACTCTCTGCGTCTACGCGTATGCCCATCGAGGATATTTCCACGCTGTCGTCAAGCACGTTGTCGTAAAAGATTATGTCGCCGTTCAAGTCCCAGTCATCGTAGTCGGGTGCGCGTCCGTCGTGAGGCTTGCCGTCTGAAAGCGCGCCGCCGATTTGCATAAGAAACACCGTTCCGTACTCTTTTGCGAGCGCGCGTTCTCTTGCGTGCGAATCGAGGTCGGGATACCTGTTTAGAGCCTCTTGCGTCGTGACGAACGTCACTTCCCGTTTAAGATTCAAATCTATGCACGGATACGCGCGTTTGGTTTCGTCGAGAGTGTCGCAAATCGCACCCACGATCCTCTGCACAATCATTTTGAGGAAGTCGGGATTGCGCTGTTCTTTGCTTATCACCATTTCCCAATCCCACTGATCGACGTATATCGAGTGTTGGTTGTCGCACTTGTCGTCGCGACGGATTGCGTTCATATCCGTGTAGATACCCTCGCCGCTTCTGAATCCGTAACGCTTCAATGCGATACGCTTCCATTTTGCCAGTGAGTGTACGATTTCCGCCTCAACACCGTCTTGTTCTTTCACGTCGAAGCGCACGGCGCGTTCAACGCCGTTGAGGTCGTCGTTTACGCCCGTTCCGCTCTTTACGAAAAGGGGCGCGGACACCCTTTCGAAACCGAAGTTCTTTATCAGATTGCGCTGAAAGGAATCTTTCACGAATTTGATTGCTTTTTCGGTTTCGCGAATTGTCATTTTCGACTTATAGTCACTCGGAAGCACAAGGTTGTACATTTTTCTTTTTTATATCGATTATATCCAAACTGCGTTTGGGTTACGGATTATTCAAATATTCCTCATCTGCGGCAACGCCGCTTTTCGCTACGTTTGATTCCCGCGGTCGCTTCGTTCTCTCTGAATGACGTTCGGAAAATTCAAATATTCCTCATCTGCGGCAAAGCCGCATTTTCACTTGCGCAATGCGCAAATTTCACTGTCCGTAAGGACAATTTCACGCTCGCTTGCGTGCAAAGCACGCGCTCACCAAGCAGATAATCTTGCGAAACTGTGGCTTGATTCCTTGTCCGTCTTGTTTTGATAGCAAAGATTCTCTGCGCGGTAGCAACGCAATAAATCTAGCGAGGCTCTCGGCGATACGCAAAATTGCGTATTGCCGTTGCCTCAGCGACGATTTTTGCGTCACGCCATCAGGTCGCCCGCCGTTCTGGAATAGAGTTGCACGTCGCGAATGTTGCCTATGCCCGTGACGTACATAAGGATACGTTCGAGTCCGAGTCCGAATCCGCTGTGAGGCACCGTGCCGTACTTTCTCAAATCCATATAGCCGGTGTAGTCGTCAAGGTTCATACCTCTTTCGACCATCGCTTGTTTGAGTTTGTCGTAATCGGCTTCTCTTTCGCTGCAACCGATGATTTCGCCAACGCCCGGCACCAAAAGGTCGGTTGCCGCAACGGTGAGCCCGTCGTCGTTTTGCTTCATATAGAAGGATTTTATCTTCTTGGGATAGTTGATGACGAAAACGGGTTTGTTGAACACCTTTTCGGTGATATATCTCTCGTGTTCGCTTTGAAGGTCGAGACCCCACTCGACGGGATATGCAAATTCGACTTTGCTTTCTTTGAGAATGTCGATTGCCTTCGAGTAGTCGAGCACCACGAAGTCGCTGTCCACGACGTGTTGAAGTTTGTCTTTAAGACCGGGTTCAAACGCCTTTTCAAAGAATGCGATTTCGTCGGGACATTCGTCAATCACCGCTTTGATGACGTATTTTATCATCCTCGTTGCAATCTCGATGATGTCGGGAAGTTTTGCAAACGCAACTTCGGGTTCGACTTGCCAGAACTCTGCCGCGTGACGGGGCGTGTTGCTGTTTTCCGCTCTGAACGTAGGTCCGAACGTGTAAATCTTGCCCATAGCCATTGCCGCGACTTCGCCCTCGAGTTGTCCGCTGACGGTGAGTCCCGCTTTTCTCTTGAAGAAGTCGTTTGCGATGTATTCCGCCTCGTCCTTTGCAAGTTTTGCGTCGTTGTAGTTTTGAGTGGTCACTCTGAAAATCTCGCCTGCGCCCTCGCAGTCGCTGCCCGTGATAATCGGGGTGTGAACGTAGGTGTAGCCGTTTTCTTGGAAGAAACGATGGATTGCGAAACTGAGTTTAGAGCGCACGCGAAGCATTGCGTTCATAGTGTTGGTTCTCGGACGCAAATGCGGAATGGTACGCAAAAATTCCATCGTGTGATACTTCTTTTGAAGGGGATAATCCGCGGGTCAATCGCCCAAAAGTTCCACGTTCCCCGCGTTGATTTCAAATTCGCCTTCTTTCATAGCGGCAACCACTTCGCCGTCGCATACGACGGACACGCCGTTTTTCATAACCGCCGAAAGTGTGTTTTGGTCAAACTTGTTTTTGTCTATGACGATTTGCAAGTGTTTGAGCGACGTGCCGTCGTTGAGTGCCAAAAACGCCATGGTTTTGCTGTCGCGCGCAGTGCGAACCCAGCCCGCCACCGTGACGTGCTTGCCTTGATATGCCGCGCCGTTTTTTAAAATTTCGGAAATGTCAATGTTTTGCATAAGTTACCTCATTATGTTTAATAATTATATAAGTCAAAAACTTATTTGTAAAGTAAATTTCGCGCGTTTGTGCGCGCGCAAAGTCAAAAGCGCGATTTTTGACAATCCGAGCAGCCCCCGATTGACTGTTCGAGGCAAGCATTATATAATACTTTTCGAGGTGAAACTATGTACGACACAATCATAATCGGCGCAGGTCCGGCAGGTCTTTCGGCAGGAATATACGCCCGCCGCGGCGGACTTACAACCGTTATAATCGAAAAGCAAAGCGTAGGCGGACAAGCACAGACCGCCGCAGACATTCAAAACTACCCCGGCATTCCCTCGACGAGCGGATTCGACCTTTGTTATGCGATGATGAATCAATGCACGGCTTTCGGCGCGGATTTCGTTTTCGATACGATTTCGCAAATAAATCTTGTCGGCGAAGTCAAAAAAGTCACGCTGGCAAACGGCACCGAAATCGAGGGCAAAACCGTGATTATCGCAAGCGGCGCGAGCGCGAGAAAATTAGGCGTTAAAAACGAAAACGAATTTATCGGCAGAGGCGTAAGTTATTGCGCAACTTGCGACGGTGCGTTTTTCAAGGGCAAAACGGTTGCCGTGATAGGCGGCGGAAACACTGCGGCGGAAGACGCTCTCTATCTCGAAAAACTTGCAAAAAAAGTGTATCTCGTGCATAGGCGCGACGCGCTTCGCGCAGACAAAATCCTTTGCGACAGACTTGAAAAAAGCGGCGTTTCCGTAATTTGGGACAGCGTTGTAGAAAGTTTGTCGGGCGAAGACAAAATCGCACAAGTGACACTTAAAAATGTCAAAAACGACACTTTAACACCGCTTTCGGTTGACGGCGTGTTCGTTGCAATCGGCGAGATTCCCAACTCGCAACTCTTTGACGGCGTTGAAAAAACGCCTTCGGGATATATCGTCACAAACGACGTTATGCGCACAAGTATAGACGGCGTATACGCCGTAGGCGACGTAAGAGAAAAGTCGCTTCGCCAAGTCGTCACGGCGTGCGCGGACGGCGCAATCGCCGCCGACGATATAATAAAATCTTTGGCGTGATTTTCTGAATTTCAATAGATTTTTTATTGCGGTTTTTTGCCAAAAAAACCGCTTTTTTTACCTTTTATTCTTATCCGTAGCGAAAGCGTTTTCATATACTGAATACTATGCAATACTTTGGTACGGACGGCATAAGACAAAGAGCCGATTATCTTTTAAGCAATCAGATTCCTTTCCTTTTGGGGAAAGCGCTTTCTCAATCGGGCGCGAAAGTTATCGTCGCTCGGGACGTGAGGACACACTCGAAAGACATAGAAAAACAGTTGTGCAAAGGCTTGCTCGAGGGCACGGCGCAAATCTGGCTTGCGGGCGTTTTGCCCACCCCTGCGCTTGCCTACACCGCTCAAACTCAGAAAGCGGATTATGCGGTTATGATAACCGCATCGCACAACGCCCCCGAATTTAACGGACTTAAAGTGTTCGGAAAAAACGGACGGAAACTGTCAAAAGAGGAAGAACTTGCGCTTGACGACAAACTTTGCAAAATAAGGGATAATCCAACGCCGCCCGTATCGCTCGTAGACGTATGCGCCGACGCATTGACCGAAGACGAGCAGTTGAGCGAATTGCACATCACGATTTCGCAACAAAATCATAGAGTAAGAATCGTCGACGGCGCGGAATTTTTGTATGCGAAACACGTCAAATCTATGTTCCCTCGCTTCGACGGCGTAAAGGTGCGCATCGATTGCGCGTACGGTTGCTTCGCAACGCTTGCCCCTGCGATATTCTTGTCGCTCGGCGCGGTCGTTTGCGCAGAACATAACGTCCGCGACGGCGAAAAAGTCAACGTCGATTGCGGCTCGACGCATATTGCGAAATTCGCGCAAAGAGTGGACAAAGGCGAAATAGGTTTTGCTTTCGACGGCGACGGCGACAGAGTTATTGCGGTTGTCGGCGGCAAAGTTTACGACGGCGACGCTATGCTTCTTGCCTTGTCCACCCTCTACCGGTTGCAAGGAAAACTCAAAAAACGCTTTATCGTCGGCACCGTTTTGTCGAACACAAAACTTCAACGCGAACTTGCATATCAAAACATCGCGCTAATTCGCACAGACGTCGGCGACAAAAACATACTCGACGCACTCAACGCAAACGGTTGCCTTTTGGGCGGCGAAAAGAGCGGACATATTATTATGCTCGACAGAACCGGCACAGGCGACGGACTTGTCACCGCCCTCACCCTGCTCGAAGTGAAACGCACCGTCGGAAGTCTGCCGAAGTTTACGCCCTACCCAATGCTCGAGATGAACGTCACAACCGACACCCCGAAAGAAACGCTTGCAAGCGACGAGTTTCAAGAAAAGATAGCCGAAGCAAACGCACTGTACGCCAAATCGGGAAGATTGATAGTCCGTCCCAGCGGCACAGAACCTTACATCCGCATAACTTACGAATGTTTTTCATCCTCGCCCAACGCCATCTTCACCGGCATAAAGCAAATTTTTGATAACGATTAGCGGATATTTGCTTGTCGTCTATTCAAGGCGCACTTATTAACGGTATGTGCTAATTTGTAGGCGGAATTGGAATCGCAAGGCGATGACCGTAGCGAGCGTCGAGCTTGACGATTTGTACGAGAATGCGTGGCATTCTGTTGCGAAGCCGTCACGCAGGCGAAGTGGCACAAGAAGAGAAATGTCCCTATCTATGCGAGCACCGAGTGTTGCCCCACGCGGAGCGGACGTCGTGGGTTCCCT
>URIX01000055.1 GCA_900547975.1 uncultured Eubacteriales bacterium
GCGGGAACCCTTGTGCGTGTAGTACAAGCGACTGCGCCGTCTGTTGGCCACTGCCTGGCGCACAAAGCGCAGTGGCATAATGAGAGAACGATACTTTTCTATGTGAGTGCCGACTTCCCCTCTTGCGAACGATGTGCAATCTTGCAGAGTAATGGCGCAAGTTTGAGCAATAGGGGAAAGCCCGAAGGGAAGGGGTGATGTGTGATTTTAGAGTTCACGCCGTTCACTCTTGTAGAGAAAGAATAAAACACCCCGAGGAAGGGGGGCGTTTTAATTAAAGTTCTCGCCCTACACTTTTGTAGAGAAAGAAATTGCGCAAGAAAGGGTGTATAAAAAAAATCCATCGGCTGTTGCCGATGGACTTTGCGTTTGTGTCAATTTCGATTATTTGACTTTTTTGTCTTTTCTCTTCAAGGACTTGCAGAAGCAAAGACCGAAAATGAGTTGCAACAAGCCGAGTCCTGCCGACACGAAGAACATATATTGTTGTCCTTCGATTGTTTTGAGGAAGAACGTGAGAATGTCGCCACCATAAAATTCTTTGGTTGTCACCAAATCCGCAAGGAAGGGACGGAACATCAACACGATTGCGCCTGCCGCCAAAATGATGCTCATAATGAGGTTGTACGCTCTGCCGTACTTCTTGCCGCAAGCGGATACGAGTGCGACGACGAAGTTGATGCCTGCAAGCGTGAACACGATCATAGGCAAAATCTTCAATATGCCTGCAAACGGATTGCTGAAATAATCTTTGAATTCAGTGAAATTTTGAATCAAGGTGTTCCAGCAAGAAATACCGTCGAGATATTGAATTCCGAACAAATCGGTTTTGATTGTGCCCGCATTGACGAGGTAACCCACGACCGACAACGCAACGAAGAGAAGGGACATAATCATCATCGTGACGTTTCTGCCGATGCCGCTGTGTTTTGCCTTGACTTTGGTTTGAGGCACTGCCGCGGCTTCCTCGTTTGCGTAAACGGGTTCGAAGTTCGTTTGGGGTTGAGTATATGCCGGCGCTTGTTGAACGAGCGTGGCGGGAGTTGTGTCTATTTTGTTGATTTTAACGCCGATGGTCACTCCGCAACTGGGGCATTTGATGCGATGCTTATAGCCGTCGGGAAGCGATTCCATATTCGCAGGCGGCTCGAAACTGATTTCGGCTCTGCAACTGGGACATCTTGTATACATAGTTCATCTCCTTAAAAACTATTCTTTCGATATTATATTATTTTCGTAAGGTAAAGTCAATGATAGAAAGACAAAAATTTGCACAAATTTCGAGCAAAAACGCGCGTGAGGGTGGCGTTAATCGCTCGATTTTTGCACGAAATGCGCTTTATCGTATCGTTTTGAGATGATAAACGTCATATTGTGTGAAAAAGTATAAGACTATTTTTGTTAAAAAATACAAAAATCAGCCCGTTTTTCGCGCTTTGTTTTCGACGAAGCGTTTCATACTGACGTAATCGGCGCAGACGGTGAGTATGTAGCGTTGTCTGTCCTCGTGAGATAAAGTTTTCATCTTCTCTTGGTCGGCAAAGCACGCAACGGGATTGACGACGGTTTCGCCCTCTTTTTGCATTTGACACAATTTCAAAAATATCGCCTTTTGTTCGGGCGTCGCGCCTTTCGGCACGCTCTTTTCGCTGTCGTATCTGTTGTCGCAAAGCCTCGATTTCGCACTTTTGGCAAGTTCTCTCAAGGCGCAGTTTTTGTGTTTTACGTTGCTCATATCCGCCTCCTCGACTTATGTTAGCACAAGTCGCGCAAAAAGAAAGTCGTGGGGCAAAACAAGACACGATTCGGCACTATTCGCCCCGTTTCTTCCTTTTTCTTTTGACGATTTTCGAGCGAATAAGCGGCAAAACGCACGTGCCGAGCGCATATGCCGCTACGCCGTACAGCGAGGGGCAACCTTGCATAAAAAATTCAATGCAAAGTATAAATCCCGCGCCGAGTGTGCAAGTTGCGAAAAAGTCGACGAGAACTTTCTCGAAAAATCCGCCTTTTTTGAAATAAAGCAATGCAAAAACGCCTGCGACGATGCCTGCCGCAAGGCAGAGCGCAAAGCAAATCGCTTGCGCTTTCGCGTTTGCGCCGAGATACAAAGACGTCATTTGAAAATGCGTTTTGCAAACGACGTAGGCGTGCTCGAAGACGAGTATTTGAGGGCGTTGACCTGACCTTCGATTTGCAGTTTGCCCTCGGTTACGTCAAGGTTTTTCACGCTCAGATTCTGTCCGCTCACGGTGAGAGTTTCGTCTTTTAGACGAATCACTATCGTTTTGTCGGTGAAAGTCGGCACGTCCTCAACCCCCGTAACGCTCATTGCGTGCAAGTGGTCGAGTTCGACTTTGTGATTTGTTTTCTGCGCCGCTTTTGCGGCTTGGTCTATTGCTTTTTGATTCGATGTTTTGGAAAAATCCATATTACCCCTTTCGTGCGTGGCACATTTCATTGACAATAATATTAAAAAAGCATAAAATATATGCTATATTCAAAAAAAGGCGGTGACAAAAGGTGTCGGACGAAAGCAAAAACATAACCGAAAACGGCGATAAAAAGCGCAAAAAATTGCGTTTTCAACTCGACCATTCGGCGAAGTTTTATCCCATTATGTCCACGAAAAAGGCGCAAAGCCTTTTCAGAATTTCCGCTTTGATGAAAGAGGACGTTGACAGAGACAAATTGCAAATCGCCCTCAACGACGTGTTGCCGAGATTCGAGGCGTACAGCGTGCGGCTCAAAAAAGGGTATGCCTGGCACTTTTTCGAGCATAACGACGCGCCGTGCAAAGTTTTTGACGAGGGCGCGCTTCTAAAGCCCATCGACCCCGACGAAACGAACGGATATTGGTTCAGAGTGTCGGCGGCACAAAACAAAATCATACTCGAATTCTTCCACGCGCTTGCGGACGGCAACGGCGCGCTTGCGTTTTTGAAGAGTATCGTGAAAAGATACCGCGAGGTGTGCGGATTCACCGTTGAGGACGAGGGCGTTATAGACTGGAAAAGCGAACCCGTTTCGGAAGAAATCGAGGACGGATTCGAGAAAAACTACAAGCCCATATCCTTTGGACAAATGAATCTCAAAGCACTTGCGGGCAAAGTGCCTCATCGCATAAAAGGTACGCTGTCGAAAGACGGCTACGAGGTGAGCGAGGGCGTCGTCGAGGCAAAAGACGTGCTGAAACGAGCAAAGGAAATCGGCGTGTCGTTCACGGCGTACGTTGCGGGCGTGCTAGCGTACTCGATTGAAAAAACCTGTGCAAACAAAGTGCCGATTGCGGTGATGATTCCCGTCAATCTTCGCGCGCTCTATCCCTCGAGGACTATGCGCAACTTCGTGACGTTCGTAAGAATCATTCTCGCGCCGTCCGAGTTCAAGAGCATAGAGGCGTGCGCAAAGGAAACTCAAAGACAACTCAAAATTCAAACCGCAAAGGACAAACTCGACGCATTTATCTCAACGACGGTGAAAGCGCAGAAGAACTGGATTTTGAAAATCGTGCCGCTTTTTCTCAAAACCGCTATATTGCGGCTCGGCAGAGTGTTTATGCGCTCGCGCCAAACCATTATATTCAGCAATCTCGGCAACGTCGTATCCCCCGAAAGCATGGGTGTTGACAGATACGCGCTCAATATGAACGTGTCCAAAAACAACACGCAAAATCTCGGCGCAATCACCACCAACGGCAAAACCACGCTCGCGTTTACGAGGGCGATAAAGGAAAAGACCCTTCCCGACGAGTTCTTTGCCGAACTCGAAAAAGAGGGCGTAGCGGTGCAAAGATAACGCCAAAATAAGCAAAAAAACGAAACGATAAAACGAAATATTCACCATCAGAGGTATATATGAAACAACTCAATTCAAGCGAACTTCGCAAACTTTATCTCGACTACTACAAGTCCAAGGGACACGCCGTAATCGGTTCTGCGTCTCTCATTCCCGAAAACGACCCGACCGTGTTGTTCACGACTGCGGGCATGCACCCCCTCGTGCCGTACCTTTTGGGCGAAAAGCACCCCGCGGGCAATCGTTTGACGGACGTTCAAGTGTGCGTGCGCACGGGCGATATCGACGAAGTGGGCGACGCAACTCACTGTACGTTCTTCGAGATGCTCGGCAGATGGTCGCTGGGCGACTACTTCAAAGAGTTTGCAATCGCTTGCTCTTACGATTTCCTTCTCAACCAACTCGAATTCGATAAGGATAAATTTGCGGTTACGGTGTTTGCCGGCGACGAGGATTGCCCTCGCGACGAGGAAAGCGCGTCCTATTGGAAAGCGCAAGGCATTCCCGAAGACCACATCTTCTACTGCAATAAAAAGCACAACTGGTGGGGACCTGCCGGCATAACCGGTCCTTGCGGTCCAGATACCGAAATGTTTATCGACACCGGCAAACCCAAATGCTCGGACGATTGCTCGCCCGCGTGCGATTGCGGCAAGTACGTCGAAATCGGCAACGACGTGTTTATGCAATACTTCAAGAACGCGGACGGCACTTTCTCGCCGCTCAAACAAAAGAATGTAGACGAGGGTATGGGACTTGAAAGAATGCTCTGCATTCTCAACGGTTACAAATCCGTGTACGAAACCGACCTCTTTGCGTTTGCAATCAAGAAACTCGAAGAACTTTCGGGCAAGACTTACGGCGTGGACGAAACGATGACCGTCGCAATGCGCATAATCGCAGACCATACTCGTACGGCAACATTCCTTTTGGGCGATCCCAAAGGCGTGTCGCCCTCGAACGTCGATCAAGGCTACGTTTTGCGCCGTCTTATCCGCAGAGCAATGAGATATTGCAGAACGCTCGGAATCGATGACAGCGCACTCGTCGAACTCGCAAAACTCTACGTCGCAAAATACGAGGAAGCGTATCCCTACATCAAAGAGAACGAGGGCAGAATCGTGAGCGAACTCGAAGCGGAAAAAGACAAGTTTGCAAAGACCATCGAACAAGGATTGAAAGAGTTTGACAAAATCGTGGCGCACCTTCCCGAAAACATGACGGTGTTCCCCGGCAAGACCGCGTTCAGACTTTACGATACATACGGATTCCCCATCGAAATGACGGCGGAACTCGCAAAGGAAAAAGGCTACACTCTTGACAAAGAGGGCTACGACAAAGCGTTTGCAGACCATCAGGCACTCTCGAAAGCGGGTGCGGAGCAAAAGTTTAAGGGCGGACTTGCTGACGGCGGCGAACTCACCGCAAGATTGCACAGCGCAACGCACCTTCTCAACGCCGCGCTCAAAATCGTGCTTCACGACGATTCCATTCAACAAAAGGGAAGCAACATCACGTCGGAAAGATTGCGTTTCGACTTCAACTTCCCGCGCCCGTTGACGCAAGAAGAAATCGCCGAGATTGAAAAAGTCGTCAACGACGAAATAGCCAAAGACAGCGAAATCATACTCGAAGAAATGTCTGTCGAGGATGCAAAGAAAGCAGGCGCGATCGGCGTGTTCGACAACCGCTACGGCGACGTCGTAAAAGTGTATACTATCGGCATTTCCAAAGAAATCTGCGGCGGCCCTCACGCAAAACGCACGGGCGAACTCGGCAAATTCCGCATCGTCAAAGAGCAATCTTCTTCGGCAGGCGTAAGACGTATCAAAGCGGTTTTGGAATAAGATTATGAAATGTGACACCCACGTCCATACCAACAATTCGCATGACGGAAAAGTGCCGCTTTCGCAGGTCGTGGAAATAGCAAAGGCGCAAGGTCTTTGCTATTTGGCAACCACAGAACATCTCGATTACGACTTCGAGTACGGCAAAAATCGCGCGCCCGTAAGGTGGCCCAATCTCGACCTCGAAAAGTATTACGAGAACTGGAAAAACGCAAAATCGGCACTTGACGCGGACAAAAACAATACGTTAAACCTCTGTTTCGGCATAGAAGCGAGTTACGATTCGAGTCAAGCGGCAAAGGAAGCGTACAAAAAAGCCATTGAAAAATATCCGTTCGACATCGTTATAAATTCGGTGCATTGCGTGGACGGCTACGACGTGTACTTCAAACTCGCGTTCCTTTTCAAAACAAAAAAAAGAGTGTACAGAAGATACCTCGAAACCATTTTGGAAAGCCTCGACGCGCCTTATCGATACGACACGGTTGCGCACATAGGCTACATCGCGCACGGTGCGCCCTATCGCGATAAGTTGTTGAGATACAAGGATTTTCCAAAAGAGATTGACGCCATACTCAACGGCATAATCGCAAGGGGCAAAGCCCTCGAAATCAACTTCCATCACGAGATGGCGCCGCAACGAGATATTATCGAAAGATATTACGAACTCGGCGGTCGCAAGATAAGTTACGGCTCGGACGCACATCGTGGCGATATTTGCAAAAACTTCGACGTGGCGTGCAAGATGTTGAAAGAGATAGGCTTCACGCATTTAAGCACGTTTGTCAAACATCAAGAAGTCCTCGTTCCGATTGAATGATTTGAAAAAACGGTTTCTTTTTGAGGAACTGTTTTTTATTTGTGCGGATAAATGCCGTCGTGTGCGGTTTATTATAGAAACGCGCATACATATCGTTGAAAATACGGATAATAGATAAGCAATTTTTTGCGCACGATTGACTATTTATCAATCTTAGTTTATATTATATAAACGGCAATCGTTTTAACGATGCGCCGCGTGAGGTGAATCTATGAAAAAAAATCTCGAAAAAATATTTGCGTCCTGCTCGATTGTCGTGGCAATCATTCTCATTATGGTGCTTGTCGTCACGGCGTTCGGCGGTATCGACGCAAACGAATTTGACAGCAAACTCGTAAGAGGCTTGATTATCACGCTCGCAATTCTCTATCTCGTTCTTTCGATAATCTCGCTCGTGCTTATCTTCGTCAACAGCGACGTCGTGAAAGAAATCACCCTTCGTCAAGAAAAGGGCGGCAGCGTGAGAGTGTCTTCCAATGTCATCACCAAGTTCGTCAAAAACACTTGCAAGCAAGTCGAGGGCGTTAAGTGTCAAAAGGTCGCTCTCGTAAGCGACGAATACGGCGTACGCCTCAAAACGAACGTAAAAGTCGTGGATAAGGACGTTCTCGAAACGGAAACTTATTTGCGCACTTTGCTCGAAGACGTGTTCCTCGGCGAGTTCGGATTTAAGTTCAGTTCTATCGAAATCAAGGTTATGGCTCTTACGCCCAACTACAAGGCAGACCAAGCCGAAGTTCAGGCGAAAGTCGAAAAGAAACTTGCAGAAATGAAAGCGCAAGACGAAAAGAACGCTCAAAACGAGCAATCCGAAGAAAACGTCGAATCCGTTGAAAACGTCGAAAACGTCGAATCCGTTGAAAACGCAGAAAGCGCAGAGCAAGCGGAAGTTCAAGACGGCGAAACGGAAAAGCAAGCGGAAGAAACCGAAACCGTTGAAGTCGAAGCAGTTGAAGACGAATCGCAAGAAGTTGTGCAAGACGAAGCAGTTGAAGACGAAACGTAGAATCCGTCGAATCGGAAGAAGCGCAAGCCGAATCCGACAGCGACGAAAAAGCAGAATAATCCAAAACAGAATAACGTATGACGCCGTCGGCGTCAGGAGGGAATAATGAAAGAAGTTTATCTTACCCAGGAAGGTCTTGAAGAACTTAAACAAAGACTTGACTATCTCATCGTATATTTGCGTGAAGACGTTGCAAAGAAATTGCAACACGCAAGAGAACTCGGCGACTTGTCGGAAAATGCCGAATACGACGCGGCAAAACAAGAGGAAAGCCAAGTCGCTTCCGAAATCAAGGACCTCGAAGAGCGCATCAAGAACGCTGTCATCATCGAAAAGAGCGGCACGCACAAAGTGTCCATCGGCAACACCGTCACCGTCGAATATCTCGGCGAACTCGACGACGAAGAAGACCGCGTTATGACCGTGCAACTCGTCGGCGAAACCGAAGCGGACTTTTCAAAGGGTAAAATCAGCAACGAATCGCCTTTGGGCAAGTCTTTGGTCGGAAAAAAGAACGGCGAAATCGTCAGATTCACAACCGCTCACGGAACCGAAGAATACAAGGTCGTCGGCATCAAATAACAACCATAAACAAATGCGCGTGCGCCTGCCTTTTTCGGCAAGCGTATTGCTTTTATAGAGAGAAATTACAATGAGTGAAGAAATCCGCAACAACGCACCCGAACAAGAAAAAGAAGTAGACGTAAACGAGGTGCGCAAGGTCAGAATCGCAAAACTCGACGAGCTTGTCCAAAAGGGCGAAAATCCGTTTGAAATCACGTCCTACGAGCGCACCGCAACCGCCGGACAAATCCTTGCAAATTACGACGAGTACGAGGGCAAGGAAGTCAGCATCGCGGGTAGACTTATGTCAAAACGCATTATGGGCAAGGCGAGTTTCGGTCATATTATGGACAGCGACGGCAAAATGCAAGGCTACTTCAGCCGCGACGATATGGGCGTCGACGAATATCAGGCGTTCAAAAAGACTGACGTGGGCGATATTATCGGCATAAAAGGCTTTGTGTTCAAGACCAAAACGGGTGAAATTTCCGTACACGTCAAGAGCGCGACTTTGCTATCCAAATCCTTGCTTCCGTTGCCCGAAAAGTATCACGGACTTCGCGACCCCGAACTTCGCTTCCGTCAACGCTACGTCGACCTTATCGCAAATCCCGAAGTCAAAGAAGTGTTTGTCAAACGCAGCAAAATCATTTCCACAATCCGCGAAGTGCTTGACAAAAAAGGATTTATCGAGGTCGAAACCCCCGTGCTTAACACGCTCGCGGGCGGCGCGAACGCTCGTCCTTTCATCACGCACCACAACACCCTCGACATCGATATGTATATGCGTATCGCAACCGAGTTGCACCTAAAGCGTTGCATCGTCGGCGGATTCGAGAAGGTGTACGAGATAGGCCGTCAGTTCCGCAACGAGGGTATGGACACCAAGCATAACCCTGAATTTACCACAATCGAACTTTACCAAGCGTACGTCGATTACAACGAGATGATGCGCATAACCGAAGAACTTTACACGACGGCGGCACAGCGCGTTTGCGGCGGTTTGGACATCGTGTACCAAGGCACGCCTCTCTCGCTCAAAACGCCGTGGGAACGTCTTACGATGGTCGAGGCAGTGAAGAAGTATACGGGACTCGATTTCGACAATCAACCGCTTTGCGACCTCATCGCCGCGGGCAATAAGATGGGACTCGAAATGGCACCCGATACCTCGTGGGGTCATGCGCTTTACAACATCTTCGACGCATTCGTCGAGGAAAAACTCACGGGCCCCGTGTTTATCACCGATTATCCCGTCGAGGTCAGTCCTCTTGCCAAGAAGAAACCGTCTGATCCTCGCCTTACCGAGAGATTCGAGTTCTTCATCTGCGCAAGCGAGGGCGGCAACGCTTTCAGCGAACTCAACGATCCTCTCGATCAACGTTCGCGTTTCGAGCAACAAATGCTCGCCAAAGCAAAAGGCGACGAAGAAGCCCAACCCTACGACGAGGACTTCTGCACCGCGCTCGAATACGGTATGCCCCCAACCGGCGGACTCGGCATCGGCATCGACCGTATGGTTATGTTCCTCACGGACAGTGCGTCTATACGCGATGTGTTGCTTTTCCCCACAATGAAACCTCTCAAATGATGATTGAGCGAATAACTGTGTCAACGCCCTTTTGTTCACCCGTCACGTACGATTAGTACGCTGGGCGGGTTCGCAAAAGGGCGTTTCCTTGTTCTTCATCTCAAGCATCATTTGAGAATAAAAAGTAAGACCGCGCTAAATCGCGACTAACTTTGTCAGCGCCCCTCTCGAAAAAAAGAGGGGCGTTTTTTCTCTACAAGAGTTTGGCGGCGTGTATTCTTAAAATCACATATCACCCCTTCCCTTCGGGCTTTCCCCTATTGCTCAAACTAACGCCATTTCTCTGCAAGATTGCACATCGTTCGCAAGAGGGGAAGTCGGCACTCACATAGATAGGGACATTTCTCTACTTATGCCACTGCACTTTGTGCGCCAGGCAGTGGCCAACGGACGGCGCAGTCGCTTG
>URIX01000056.1 GCA_900547975.1 uncultured Eubacteriales bacterium
AGGGGGAACGGCGATAGGGAAAACACCTGAGGAAAGGGGAAATTTTAATTTGAGTTTTAGATGACAAAAAACGCCCCTCTCATATTGTTGAGAAGGGCGTTGACGCAGTTATTCGCGCAACATCTCAGTTGAACTAAATAGATGTATAACGCGAAAGAGGCACCCAAACGGCAACCCTAATTTACTAATCGTAAATGAGTTGTCGGGCGGCTGTTTTTATCACATCTTTTACCAACATAATAAAACCGCGATATTGAGATGAAGAACGCGAAAGGCACGGCTTGAATCAAAACCCAGTGTACATAGGCGTACACGATTTTGAGGCAAACCGTGCCTGACAAAGTTATTCGCTCAATAGCGCGGTTGAAATATTTAGTTCAACTGAGGGCCGGCGGGTACCAAAGCCTTGCCGTGCTCATTCCCCTCATACTTCGCAAAGTTCTTGATGAAGCGGCTTGCAAGATCTTCCGCTTTCTTGTTCCACTCGTTGACGTCGGCGTAAGTGTCGCGAGGATCGAGAATCTCGGTTGCAACGCCGTTGAGAGAGGTCGGAACTTCAAAGTTGAAGTACGGGATGGTCTTTGTGGGTGCTTTTTCGATGTCGCCGTTTAGGATTGCGTCGATTATGCCACGCGTATCTTTGATGGAAATACGTTTGCCCGTGCCGTTCCAACCGGTGTTGACGAGGTACGCTTTCGCACCGCTCTTTTGCATCTTTTTGACAAGTTCCTCTGCATACTTGGTGGGATGCAATTCGAGGAAGGCTTGACCGAAGCAAGCGGAGAAAGTGGGCGTAGGCTCGGTGATGCCGCGCTCTGTACCTGCAAGTTTTGCGGTGAATCCCGAAAGGAAGTAGTATTGAGTTTGTTCGGGCGTAAGAACGGATACAGGCGGCAACACGCCGAATGCGTCTGCGGACAAGAAGATGACGTTCTTTGCGGCAGGTGCTGCGGAAACGGGGCGCACGATGTTCTTGATGTGGTCGATAGGATAGGAAACGCGGGTGTTTTCGGTTACGCTCTTATCTGCGAAATCGATTTTGCCATCCTCGTCCAAAGTGACGTTTTCAAGCAATGCGTTGCGTTTGATTGCGTTGTAGATGTCGGGTTCGGAATCCTTGTCGAGGTTGATGACCTTTGCATAGCAACCGCCCTCGAAGTTGAACACGCCGTTGTCGTCCCAGCCGTGCTCGTCGTCGCCGATGAGAAGACGTTTGGGGTCGGTGGAAAGAGTGGTTTTGCCCGTGCCGGAAAGTCCGAAGAAGATTGCGGTGTTTTTGCCTCCCATATCGGTGTTTGCCGAGCAGTGCATAGACGCAATACCTTTGAGGGGCAAATAGTAGTTCATCATAGAGAACATACCCTTCTTCATTTCACCGCCGTACCAAGTGTTGATGATGACTTGCTCGCGGCTTGTGATGTTGAACACGACTGCGGTTTCGGAATTAAGACCGAGTTCCTTGTAGTTTTCCACTTTCGCCTTGGAAGCGTTATAAACGACAAAGTCGGGCTCGAAGTTTTCAAGTTCTTCTTTGGTCGGCTTGATGAACATATTTTTGACAAAGTGCGCTTGCCAAGCAACCTCGACGATGAAACGGATTGCCATACGCGTATCTTTGTTTGCGCCGCAGAATGCGTCTACAACAAACAATCTCTTGTTTGAAAGTTCCTTGACGGCGATGTCTTTGACTGCTTTCCACGCTTCTTGCGACGCGGGGTGATTGTCGTTCTTATACTCGTCGGAAGTCCACCATACCGTGTCTTTGGAATTGTCGTCAACGACGATAAATTTGTCTTTGGGCGAGCGACCCGTGTAAACGCCGGTCATAACGTTGACTGCGCCGAGTTCGCTGACTTGTCCTTTTTCATAGCCTGTGAGAGAGGGATTTGTTTCCTCTTCAAAAAGCATCTCGTAGGACGGATTGTAGACCACTTCGGTAGTGCCGGTGATACCGTACTTTGTCAAGTCGATGTTTTTCATAACATACCTCTTTTATTAATAAAAATTTTCGTTCCGATTGCGGAACATATTTCGTATTATACGGGCGAAAAGGCGATATAGCCCATTCACCCCTATTATCATTATACATCAATTTGTCCCAAAAAAAAGTAAAATTTTATCAATATATCAAATTAATTTGTTTTTAATGCTTTTACCGCAAATTTGAAATCATTATCAGGGTGTAGATTTATTGCTTTACAAGAGTTTGACGGTGTGTACTCTAAAATTACATATCACCCCTTCCCTTCGGGCTTTCCCCTATTGCTCAAACTTGCATCATTTTTCTGCAAGATTGCACATCGTTCGCAAGATGGGAAGTCGGCACTCACATAGATAGGTATCGTTCTCTCATTATGCCACTCGTTCACGGGCGAAAAAAATCCACACTCACCCGTTCACTTGTACTATTCGTCAAGTTCGGCGCTCATAGGCTCGCCGCCGCTGCGGCTCGTGTTCCGTCTGCGAATAGATACATTCCGTTTATAAGTACACCTTGAATAAGTTTTCGTTAAAAGTCCGCTCTGCAAGTTCGCGGACGGCGGTTTTTATCTCATCTACAAATTGTCAAATTCAGTGTATAAATATGCTGCAAATAAGTTTTCATTTAACCGCTTGCGTGCAACGCACGCACCCACCAAGCAGATAATCTTGCGAAACTGCGGTTTGATTATTTATCCGTCTTGTTTTGATAGCAAAGAGTTTCTGCGCGGTAGTAGCGCAATAAATCTATCAAGGCAAATGTTTATACGCAAACCTGCGTGTCAACATTGCCTTGAAAACGATTTTTGCGCCGATGAAGAACAAGGAAACACCCCTCTGATAGCAACCCTAATTTACAAAGCGTAAATGAGTTGATAGCAGAGGGGTGTTGACACAGTTATTCGCTGTTTAGCGCATTATAATTTGTGGGTGCGTTCCATATGGTCATAATGCCCCTTCATCTTCTTGTAAAACCAGTAAACGAACTTCATATCGAGGTTGAACCAGTAGACGGTGAACGTGAGAAGGAAGAATACGAGCAACAATGCGGCGATACTTCCGACGACGATACCTGCGATTGCTCCGCCGCTCAATGCGGACAATGTGGTTGTAATCATATTATGCCCCCTTATGCTTGTGCCAAGCCTTTTTGTCTTGCATACTCTGCCGCTCCGAGCGCGCCCATAAGTTGCGGGTCGATCGGAAGGTCGATCACCTTGATCTTAAGCACTTGCTCGATTGCTTGTTTGAGTCCGTCGTTCTTTGCGCAGCCGCCCGAAAGCGTTATGCTGTCCGTTGCGCCCGCTTTCTTTGCCATTACGAAACATCTCTTTGCAACCGACATCTCGATGCCTGCCGCGATTTCGTCCATAGGTTTGCCCTCGCCAACGAGAGAGATAACTTCGGATTCGGCAAAAACGGTGCATTGCGCGGAAATGGGGATTACGTTCTTCGCTTTGAGTGAGAGTTTGGAAAAGTCGCTGAGCGACATTTCAAACGAACGCGCCATTGCCTCGAAGAAACGTCCCGTACCTGCGGCGCATTTGTCGTTCATTGCAAAGTTCTTGACCGTGCCGTCCGTGTCGATTGCAATGCCCTTGATGTCTTGTCCGCCGATGTCGATGATTGCCTTTACGCTCGGGTCTGTGATATGTACGCCCATTGCGTGGCAGGAAATTTCGGAAATGTTTTCGTCTGCCGTTGCAACCTTGTTTCTGCCGTAACCCGTACCTACGAGGTAGGTGAGGTTTTTGACGTCGCCTTTAAGTTCGGGAACTTGCGACACGACGTCGCTCATAGCGGCTTCCGCAGAGAGCGCGGCGTTGATTTTGCTCTTGATAGTTGTATTTGCGAGGACTTTGCCGTTCTCGTCCATAATGACTGCTTTCGTGTAGGTTGAACCTACGTCGCATCCGCCAAAATATTTCATAATTCTTTTCTCCTTTTTATTACCACGCTTCGGAATCGTCGAAGTCGAGCAAACTCTCGTCAATCGGCTTTTCTTGCAAAACGGTCGTCATATACTTGTTGACTTGTTCGCGCATATCTCTACGAGATATGGTTCTGCTGTCCATAAGATCTTGTTGCACCCAAATGAAGTTGTAGCCCTTCTCTCTTGCCTGATCGTCGAAGATACCGACGAGTCCGTCCATACCCTTGCAGGAAATCTGGTCGTACATAATGATAGTGTCGACGTTGTATTCTTCCGCAACGCGCCAGCACTCGTTGAGAACGTTTGCGTAACCGCCTTTTGTGTGGGTACGCATAGTCGCGCGCTGGTAGGTCTTTGCGAGGTCTTCGAGAGCGTGTTCGTGCGTGTCGGTGCGGAATTTTAGGTAGGAAATCATAGTTTCCATATCCATAACGACGTTGATACCCCAGCAATTTTCAAGCCAGTTTGCAAACGACGTATAGTAGTTTGCGGGGCAACTCCACACGATTGCGCGGTGGCGCATTTCCTTGCTCGCTTTGGTCTTTTTGGCATACGCTTTTTCCATAATCTTGTTGACTTTTTTGTCGACTTTTAGGAAGCGTTTGTCGTAACCGCCCGAAAGGTGATAGTAGTAGAGTCTGTACAGCCAGAACGTCGCGCCCGTCATTTGCGGATATTGCGTTTTGTTGACGTCCCATTTTTTGAGTTCGTAATCGAGTTGCTTGTTGTAACTTTCAAGCGCGGCGATGAACGTATCCCAGTTCCACTTCTCGCCCGTTTGCTCCTCGACGAATTTGATCATATCCTTGATTTCGTCGACGGCGTATTTTTGCACGTCCTCGCCCTTGTATCTCAAAGGCACGTTGTAAACGTGAGTGGGAAGTTTGAAGTATCTGTCTTGGAAGGTTGTCGTCATAATCGAGCCGTCGCAAGGCATATTGCAGGTGATCATACACTTGCCGAGTTTGGGATAATCGTCTTCGACGCATACGCCTGCTTCCGCGCTCGGAAGCGGACAAACGTCGGCAGGTACGCCGAAACTCTCGATTGCGTCGAGATAAGGCGGCACTATGAGTTGGTCCACCATACTCGAAAGGAATATGGGCATCGTTTGCATAGGATACATTTTGAGGTTGGGAAAACCTGCGATAAACTCTGCGGGGATAAGTTCGTCCACGCAAACGAGTTTTTTGCTCTTTTTGTTCTTGGGGAACATCTTTTCGTCCGCCTCGAACGCGGTGAGAATGAGTCCCGTCGCGTGCTTGACTATCATATTGAAATGAAGATGCGTCATCAGAAGTTGCGGTCCGCGCAAGCCTTCGGTGTGCCTATCCACGAACGCAGGCGTGGAAAGGTAGGTTGCCATCCAGCGATAACGCCAAAGTCCTTTGACGACCGCAATCGGGTTTTTGAGAACCATAACCACCATATCTTTCCAAGTGACGAGCCAACGCCAGTAGTCGACGAGAGTGTCTTTGAATCCGCGCCACTCGCGATGTTTGAGAAGTCCGGTTTTATCTTCGTGCAGATTTTTGTATCCGCCGTATTTTTTCTTTTTCATATTCCACCTCACTTAGCCGCCTTTTGAGCTTTGGCTTTTTGGATATGCTTGATTTCGAGGCTTTCGACGAACGCCTGTATTCTCGTGCGAAGTTGTCCCGACGCGCTCGCCGTGTATTGACGGTCGATTGCGATTGCGGGAATGCCGAACTCGTTGATCATAATGTACGAAGCGAGCGCGCGCTCGTAACCCCAGTATTCGCAGAATTTGAGTTGTTCGTACACGACGCCGTCGGCGTGGTATTCTTCCACGAGGTGCTTGACGTATTCCCTTCTGCCCTCGACTTTTTCGTGTTCCATATATCTTGGGCACTGGCAAGTCTTCATATAGTGACGGCAGATTTGCGTAAGCACGTCTTCTTCGTCGTTGAGGATAATTTCTTCTCTGCCGGGCATAGAACCGAAGCAGTATCTGTCCGCAACCACGAACGCGCCGCTGTCCTCGAAAAGTTTGGTGAAGTCGGGATCGTCGATTTCGCTTCCGACAAGCACGATTCTCGCTCTGTAAAATTTCTTCGCGTCGGGCTCTCTGTGCTTGATTTCTTCAAGCGTTTCTTCGAGTTTGTCAACAATGAGATATTGCGGGCAAGCGTACGTCGCGAGGCAAAGAACGTGGAATTCGTAACCCGTTATGCGCGGATTTTCTTCCTTTCTGAACTCGCCGATTGCCGTAATCGCTCTGCAAACTCTGTTGTGAAGTTCAACCGCTTTTCTCATTGCCTCGTCCGACGTGTCCACGCCGTATACGTCTTTGAGTTTGTCCAAAACTTTCAAACGCATCTGATTGACGTAACTTTCAAGGCAATGGTCGTTGGTCTTGAACGGCATATCGAATATGCTGACGAAAAACTTGTCGTTGTCAACGAGGCGAAGCAACTCGAAATGCTCGATTGTTCTGTTCATTTCGCTGCAAGTTTCGCCCGCAAAAAGCGCGGACAAGAATCCGTAACCGCCCTCGATACCGCGTTCGAGCAACGCTTTTGCAAAGCCGCAGATGAACGGGCTGAGATAGTACGTTGCGATGTCAACCGAACCCGTGCGCGGCGCGCGCAATCTCACGCTTACGCAGTTGTCGAGATTGAGCAACACTTCGGGAACGTGATAGCACGTGTACCCCAGAGCAAGTTTGCCATCCTCTTTGACAGCCTTTTGCACGAGTTCGTTGTTGGCTTCTTGCAAAAGGTTTTCAAAGTAAAGCAAGTGTTTGAGATCCCTCATAATCTACTCCTATTTTTTCGGATAAATCCTTATTTTTTTCGGTAAAACTTTTGCGGACAAACGCCGTATATCCGCAAGGCGGCACTATGCGACAAAATTCGCACAATACGTTTATATAGTAACACATTGACGTTTGGATGTCCATAAACTGTTTATAAAAAAATTAATACAATTTTATCTATTTATATTAAAAATACCGATTTGAGCATTGCGACTTGCAGTTTTCATTATTTCACCACGTTAGTCGTTTTTTCAAGTGGCAAAAATACGAATACAACAAGCAATCGGCGCATAGTTTTATACGAGAGGTGACGTATGGAAAACAAAAAAGAAATCGTCGTGCTGAGCGGCGCGGGACATAAAGGTATCGTAAAAATCCAAAACGTTTCGTCAAAGGAAAATACGGTCAAGGGCGAGTGCAATCTCGACTTCCGCCCGTCCAACGCTTCATTGTATCTTGTCGGCGACAAAATCGCAAAAATAAGACTTTACGACACGAATACTGCGTTTGAAGTGCCGTTTTGTGCAACGACCGAGTTTGGGTGCGTGGTGCGTTCGAGTTCTGTAACGATGTTCGGCGGCAATATACCCAACGGCAAAATACTTCGCCGCATAGACGAATACAACAAACAAAAAACGGTGAGCGAAAGCACGAAAACCGCCGTGCAAAGCACAAACGCAAACGCGGAAAAACAACCCAAAGATAACTCCGAAAACGCAAAAATCGGAATGACGCTCAAAGACGTAAAACTCGACGAATGGACGAAATACGACGGCAACAATTTTTACTATGCCGTCAAGCCACAGATAGACGAATTGTTTGTATGTTATCCCGAAGAAAAAACGCTGGGCGAAGCGGTTGCCAACTCGAAGTGGGTACACGTCCAAACAAGCGACGATTATTACGTCGTGGGGCTTCTGTTAAACGACGACGAGCCGTCGTTCATATGTTACGGCGTGCCTGCCGACAGCAAGCAAACACCGCCGTCCGAACTTGAAAACGCTTGTGTATGGTTACCCGTCGGCGACGGCGAAAAAGGCTACTGGGTGATATATCAATCGGCACGAACGGGCGAAATCGTGAAGTAATTGCGCCGAGTGCAAAACACTTGTCACCCATCCTTTCAAGATGGCTTGACAAATATTTTGGCGCAAACGTCCTGTCACAAACAAATCGGAGCATTTGTTTGTGACGTAAGGGGTTGCAACTTTGAGACGGCTCGGCAGTTGCAACGGCGGAAGTGGATGCTCACAACGATTCTTCGTCGTTCCATAAAATACGGCTCCGCCTGTCTACGAGCGACGTTTGGGCGGCTTCGAAATCAGATTTATAAAACGTATAAAACCGACAAAATAAGTGAGGCGCAATGCACCTCACTTATTGCTTTTATGCAATCCTTGTCAAACGAGCATACCCTTCTTTTGCGTGAATTTGAAAGTTATTTTCGCATTACGCATATAAATGTACGAACTGCCTATGTTTGCGTCGCACAGTAGTTTTATAATTTCGTCGCTGTTTCCGACAAGCAATTTCGATTCGATTTCTTTTTCAAACGTGCAAGTGTTCCAGTTGTCGCTCGATGACAACACTGCCGTATCTATTATATCGTACTGACTTGCGCCCGTCAGTTTGAAATTTGCAGTAGTTTTTGAAATTCTATATTCAAACACGCAATTCACTTGAACTTTTGTATCAGAATACATCAACAGATATTCTATCGCTTTTGCGTCAGTAAAATCGGCTCTCTCAAATGCAAGTTCGCCGTGCGCAACCGTCATCATTGCGCCGCATTTCAATTCTTGGTTCAACGGCGTTTGTGCCGATGTTTCTATGACAAAATCGTCCTTCGCGACGTATCTTGCAACCAACGTAGTGTCCGAAGACGGAAAGACCGTGCTGTCTATAACATTCCATCCGTTATACCAATTATCGAACGTATATCCTTCCCTTCTCGGCTGGGGTAAATTCAAAGCAGAGCCTGCCACGCCAACGTACGATAAACGGTCAATGCCCGTACCGCCGTTCAAACTCAGCACAACCGTCACCGTTTTTGGCTCTTGCTGTTGCTCTTGATTGCCTCCGTTATTTCCGTTTGAATTTGTAGAATTTCCGCCAAACCAATTACACGCAACAAGTGTAAAAAGCAATATTATTAAAACAGAAATCGCGATTACGTTTTTCTTCATAGCTTCCTCCGTAAAATATAGCGTACTTTTATTATAGTAACAGTTTTTGTTACTGTCAATATTTTTGTAACAAAGATGGTTACAATCAATGCTATGGACTTCAAAAGCAGACTTAAAGAATTGCGGTTGGAAAACAACGAATCTCAACAAATGTTGGGAAAAATTGTCAACACCTCAAAAATGGCAATATCACACTGGGAATCGGGGCACAGTGAACCCAGTATATCTCAGTTGATTATTATTGCCGACCATTTTGAAGTCAGCATAGATTATTTGGTCGGAAGAGAAAACAGTTTATAACAACAAGAACATTAAAAACGATTCTTTGAATCGTTTTTTTAATTTAAGAGCGCATTATATAGTTGTTTTTGAATTAATAATGAATAATTGTGGGTGGGGTTACTCCCCACACCCCAAACGAACACTTGTTCGAAGACTACTCTTACACGAAATGTGCTTATTCGCAGACGGAACGCGAGCCGCAAGGCGGCGAGAAAAGCGAGCG
>URIX01000057.1 GCA_900547975.1 uncultured Eubacteriales bacterium
TATGCGAGCACCGAGTGTTGTCCCCCGCTACGCGGTCGCCGTGGGTTCCCTCAAATTTATGCAGAGGGGGAACGGCGATAGGGAAAACACGTGAGGAAAGGGGAAAATCTAAATTTTAATAAATAAATTTGCGCATAAAAAAAAGCCCCTCGTTTCGCGAGGGGCTTTGACACAGTTGTTGGCTGTTTGACGGCTTAGTGTTTGCAGTCGTGATGGCAGCAGGCACAGTCCTCGTCGTCACATTCGCAACCTTCCATCTTTTCGACTTCTGCCATAAATTCGTCGAAAACTCTTTGAAGAAGCGCTTCGTCTTCGATTGCCATAAATACGTCGTTGCCGTCTTCGTTTTCGGCAATTTCGTAAATGAGAACTTCGTCGTCCTCGATATCGTCGAGTTTCTCGACGGGTTTCATAACGACAAACCATCTGTTGTCGACGTCGAGAGTTGCGAGATGATAGAAATCCTCGTCCTTGTCTGCAACTTCGTTGTACAACGTTATAATATCGTCGTCTTCTGTAGTATTGTTTTGGTCGTCAAAAAAATCTGCCATAATGGTTTCTCCTTGCGATGCAAAGCGGATTTTGCGAATTGCATCTTGATATTTTGATAGTAACATATTTTGCGCAATTTGCAAGCAAAATATCAAATCGTACTCAATTTTCAGCGGTGCGAGTCAAGATAGGATTGCAAAATTATGGTTGCGGCAACCTTATCTATGACTTTTTTGCGTTTTTCACGGCGCACATCGGCGTCTATGAGCATACGCTCTGCCGAAACGGTGGTGAGCCTCTCGTCCTGATATAAAACGGGCAAACCGCTCGCCTCTTGCAGCATATCGCCGAACTGCCTCGTCACGACCGCCCTGTCCCCTTCCGTGCCGTCCATATTTTTGGGCAAACCGAGAACGAACGCGTCCGCTTCCTCTCTTTTTGCATACTCGCAAAAATACGCGATATCTGCGTTTGTATCGCCTTTTTTGCGAACGTACGTTTCACGCGGATTTGCGGTTATTCCCAGCAAATCGCTCACGGCAACGCCTATGCGAACGTCGCCGACGTCTAATGCGATTTTGCGTTTCATCATTTGAGCAACCCCCTTCCGAGTTCGTTTCTCGCGCCCTTCTTTTTGGGCTTGTTTTCACCTATAAACTCATACCATTTCAAGCCATAGGTTTTGAGCAGACACAATCCGACGATAAGCACGACCACCGAAAATACCGTCGCCACCGCCCAGAATATGACTTTTGCAATAACGACGCCGAGAACATCCTCGCAAGACGCAAGGACTATGCCGAGTATGAATACGATAATTGCGGGCACTATCGACGCAAACGCCGATATGAGTTGATATGTGTTTTGCGACGAATTTTTGATTTCGGCAACCTGTTCCCAGTGCTGATTGCCCTTTTTCATATCGAAAAGTATGGACATACTGCAAATGCCGGTTATCATCATAAGCGTATCGATTCCCACGAGCAGCGTGGACACGATGTCGATTTTGTAAAGTAACAATGCAGTAAGCATAATGGGCACAAGCAGAACGCTCGGCACGATTACGGAAAGCAAAAGTTTTGCTTTTATGCTGTCTTTGGGGTTTATGGGCAAGGTTTTTGAAGCGAAAAAGGATTTCCCCTCTCTCGTATACGCCATATTCGCAATCATATTTGCGCCGGCAAGGAAAATCATCGAGTACATAACAACGAAGCCTATACCCATCATTTCGGACATAAACGGGGTCATACCCTCGTCCGCGCCCGACTTAAAATTGGTGATAAAGTACATCACGACGATAAAAATCGGCGCCATAAGCAGATTTGCAAACGAGGTCATCGCAAGCGCGCTGTTGCGCATAATCGACGTAAAATCGCGCTTCATAATGGACACGACAACGTTTGATTGTTTGAGCGTGGCGGTTTTCGATTCGATGGATTGCGAATTTTCCGTCGCTTTCGAGTTGATTCTCTTGTAAAAGAGCGCGGAAAGCAACAACATAACGGCAATCATACCGACGGTTATGGCGGCGGATATACCGAAGTTTTTGCCGGCTTGGATACCCAGACAGTAGTTTACAAGCACTTTGTCGGGATAGAACACGTTTGCGAGTACGGAAAGCGAAGCGAAAGTGCCTTGCGACATCTCAACGCCGCCCTCTTGACCGAATCCGCGTGTGTTCATATAGAAGACGAGCACCATATACCCGCACATCAAAACGACGTAGAAAAGAATCACCAAAACGCTTTTGAGCGTAGGCTTGCCTTTGAAGTACGAGCCGAGCCACACGACGGGCATAGAAAACACGCTGACGATAAAAAGCGGCAATATCGGCGCAACGAGCAAAATCAACAAAAGAAGCGGATAGAATCCGTAAAACATCGATTTGCTTGCGACATTGAACGCTATTGCGGACGTAAGAACTGTTGGAAGAATCACAGCCGTTGAAAGTTCGAGCGCGTTGACGTAAGTCATTGCGAATTTTGCAAAAAACACCGACGTAGGACGAAGGGGCAACGTGTTGAGAAACGGCGTATCTTTTGCGCCGTAAAGCGTCGTCACTATCGAGAACATCGAAAGGAACATCACCAAAAGTTGCGTTGCGGCAACGATAGCCACGACGAGCAAGGAAAACTCGCCCACGTTTTTCAAATTCACCGCCAAAAACGCAACCATAATGCAGATTAACGCGACGAGCGGCAAAAACGAAAGCAAGACTTTCAATCCCGACGGAATCTTCTTTTTTCCCTCTGCGCCCTCTGTCCTCGAATTTGCGTTGCGAAACAAAGTTTTGAATACGATAAGAAAATCTCTCATACAAGCCTCATTCCGCAGTTTGCTCGAATACGGGCGTCGTGTCCGTGAGTTTGAGGAACAGTTCTTCGAGAGATTTGTCCTTGTTTTTCTCTTTCAACTCGTCGATACGGCAAGTCGCAATGAGGTGTCCGTCATCGATGATACCCACTCTGTCGCACACTTTTTCCACGACTTCGAGGACGTGCGACGAGAAAAACACGCTGTTGCCTTTGTCGGCGTGCTCGCGCATAAGTTGCTTCAAGTTGTACGCCGAGCGAGGGTCGAGACCTGTCATCGGCTCGTCGAGAATCCAAAGTTTCGGCTCGTGAATAAGCGCGCCGATTATGTTGAGTTTTTGCTTCATTCCGTGCGAATACGTGGAAATCTGCTTCTTAACCGCGTCTTCGAGAGAGAAAAGCGCGCTGTATTTTGCCAATCTTTCCTGTCTTTGCGCGGTCGGCACGTCGAAAACGTCGCAAATAAAGTTTATGTACTCAACGCCCGTCAATCCCTCGTACATCACGTGGTCGTCGCTGACGTATCCTATATGCTTTTTCGCTTCGAGGGGCGCGGATTTGAGGTCTATGCCGTCGATAAGCACTCTTCCTTCCTCGAAGAATATAATGCCCGTAATGCTCTTTATCGTCGTGGATTTACCCGCGCCGTTCGGACCTATAAAGCCAAAAATCTCGCCGTCGTTCACGGTGAGAGAAAGATTTTCCACGGACGGTTTTTGATTGCCCGCATAAGTTTTAGTCAAATTTTCGATTTGTAACATATTTTCCTTTCGTCGAAGAAAATCAAGCGTTTTTGCGTGGATTTTCTGTGGTTTTTCGCAGTTTTATTTTCCGTTTTTTTGCGCTTATTTCGCTTGTTTTTGCGTTATAACGCTCGTTATTTTGCGTTTACCGCATTTTACGTTACTTCCTTTTCGACTGTCTTTCCTTTATCACTTTTTCAAAGCCGTTTTCGGTCGGCTCGTAGAATACTGCGTCTTTTATCTCGTCGGGAAGGTATTGTTGTTTCACCCAACCGCCGTACGAGTGCGGATATTTGTATCCGCTCACTTTTTCGTCGTCGCCCTTGTAGTTCGGGTCGCGAAGATACAACGGCACGGTTTCGTGCTTGATGTTCTTCACAGCGTTTTCCGCGCCGCCGAGTGCCTCGACGACTTTGTTCGACTTCGGCGCTTCCGAAACGTATATTATGCCTTCGGCAAGCGGAATGCGCCCTTCGGGCAGACCTATCTTTTCAAAAGCCTGCACGCACGACGTCGCAACCACGATAGCGTTGGGATCCGCCATACCGACGTCCTCGCAAGCGTGAATCATAATTCTGCGGCCTATAAGCATAGGATCGCACCCCGCCTCGATGAGCCTTTCAGCCCAGTAAAGCGCGGCGTTGCTGTCGCTTCCTCTCATACTCTTTATGAATGCGGAAATCATATCGTAATACATATCTTCCGTCATACTGAGTGCTTTTTGCTGTATGGATTGTTCGGCTTCCTCTTTTCCCACTCTAATAACGCCGTCGGAATCTGCGTGCGTGGTGAGCGCGGCAAGTTCCAACGCATTGAGCGCGGTGCGCATATCCCCCGCACTTGCCCACGCAAGGTGCGAAAGAGCCTCGTCGCTCACTTCGAGATTCATATTGCCGAGTCCTCTTTCCTTGTCCTTGACCGCTCTTTCGAGACCTGCTCTGATATCTTTGTCCGAAAGTCTTGAAAACGAGAAAATACGACATCTTGACACGATAGCCCTCGTCATCGAAACGTAGGGATTTTCCGTCGTCGAGCCGATAAAAATTATGTAGCCTTGCTCGATTGCTTGCAACACGCTGTCGCTTTGCGCCTTGTTCCAGCGATGACATTCATCCAAAAGCAAATATGTACGTTTTCCGTACATACGAAGACGGTCGCGAGCCTCGTCGATAACCTTTTTCGCGTCCGCAACGCCGCTCGTGACGGCGTTCAGTTTGACAAAAGCCGCGTTCGTATTTTCCGCAATGATGTTTGCAAGCGTGGTTTTTCCCGTCCCGGGCGGTCCGTAGAAAATGCAACTGCCCAGTTTGTCTGCGGCAATCGCTCTGCGCAAAAGCGAACCCTGCCCCACGATTTTGCCTTGTCCCAAAAATTCGTCCAAGGTGCGCGGACGCATACGTTCGGCAAGCGGTGCCATAGTCTTTTCGTTGTTTTGAAGGTCAAATAAATCCATACCGATATTGTATCAACATCGACGCCTTTTGTAAAGATAATCAAAGATTAAACATAGAATATATCGTGCAAAACAAAGAGAAAATCTCAAAAACGATGAAGCCTAAACTTTTCAGAGTCGTGATTGCAATCGCGGTTTTTCTTGCGATTTTCATCTTTTGCACGGTTTATTTCCGCTCGAACATCGTTCCGACGGTTATGGACAGTTCGGTTGCTCAAATGCGCGCGGTCACCACGAACGCCATAAATATCGCCGCAACGAGCGTGCTCGGCGACGGTCTGACTTACGATATGCTTTTCGACATCGTGAAAGACAACGACGGCAAAATTTCGATGATAAAGGCAAATTCGCCCGAAATAAACAAAATCGCAAGGCAGATTGCAAACCTTGCGCAAGCAAATTTGGACTCTCTCGGCACGCAAGAGATTCGGATTTCGGCGGGTACGTTCACAGGGCTTGCCCTTCTTATGGGTTTCGGACCCGACGTAACCATAAAAATCACCCCGATAGGTATGGCAAATTGCGATTTCGTATCCTTTTTCCAGTCGGCAGGCATAAACCAAACCTTGCACAAAATTTACATCGACGTTTACGCCGATGTGAGCATAGTCACGCCCATCGACCAACCGACAATACAAGTCAAAGCCGAAGTTCTGGTATGCGAAAATCTCATAGTCGGCGAGATTCCCGACACCTATCTCAACCTTTACGATTCGTCGAGTTTGCTGAATCTGAACAGTTAATTTGACCGGTTAAAAGCAGTTATGGCTTACCTTTTCTCGTCAAAGTCGTTTTGATAAAGGCATATTTTGCGCTTTGAGCCGAAGTCTAAACGCTGTTTCGATATTTCGACCGCATTTCATACGCAGTCCGGAGCATTTTCCGTTTCAGTCGGCACTTTTGCAAACGGTTTTGCGCTCTTATATCTTTTTAGAACGCGAGCGAGATATCAGCCCAAACACAAATCCGCACACGATAACCGTCGTAAGACCTGCCGAAACTGCACTCATACCGCCCGTAATCGCGCCCAAAAATCCGTCTTTTTGCACGCCTTCGAGCGCACCTTTGGCAAGATTAGAACCGAATCCCATAATGGGAATGGTTACGCCCGAGCCTGCAAATTCTTTCATAGGCTCGAACGCGCCGCACACTTCGAGTATAACGCCCAAAAGCATATACGTCACGAGTATACGCGCCGACGACATCTTCGTTTTGTTGATGAGGATTTGCCCCAACATACACACGAAACCGCCGACAGCAAACACTTTCAGATAATCGAGGAATATTTCCATATCACCACCATATTTTCGTTTATCGGTTAAAACTATTACAAAATTTGCACATTTTTATAACACTTTCAACCGTATTTCCGCTTCGCACGGCAATATTTATATAATTTTGTTGATTGCGGGTTCACCGTTCTTTTGCGTTTTGCAAGGCAACCGTTATTGCAAAAACGAGTGACTTTCAAAAGTCACGGCGTGCGACACCCCCGGTATCGTTTCCTTTTGAAGCGGCGTATCTTTGTTTAAGAGCGCGCCCGTCGGAACGAGAAGCACCCTTTTCAACTCGCCTCTCTGCATTTTTTTGAGTATATAAGAATTGAACACGGTATTCACGCACCCTGCCCCCGAACCGCCCTGAAAGGTCTTTTGCTCTGCCGTAAAATAACTTGCGCCGCAATCCATATAGCATTTCGGCAAGGTTATTCCCTCTTTCGAAAGCAGATATTCGAGCATTTCCATTCCGTGTCTGCCCAAATCTCCCGTAAAAATGCCGTCGTAATAGTCGGGAGAACGCCCCGATTCCTCGAAATGAGTCACAATCGTGTCGCAAGCGGCGGGAGCCATGGCCGCGCCCATATTCGCTTCGTCGTCTATGCCCAAATCCACGACTTTGCCCATCGTTCCGCCCGTCACGGTAACGTAATGAGTGTTCGGCTGTGCGTAATCGTTGCTTTCTCTCTCGAAATTTTCCTCGACGATGTTCGATTTTTCCTTATCTATGACTTTTTTCTGCTTTTCGATGCTCTTTTTGTACTTTTCAAGCGTCTTTTGGTCGATATTCATATTTTCGTCAATAGCGATAATATCATCCTCGTACACTCTTTCGTTCATCATTGACGGCTTTTCGCTCGACAAAACCGTACAACCTGCGCCCGTAACCGTCCATTGCGACGTGGGCGGGCGCTGATTGCCGAGTTCGAGCGGAAAACGGTATTGCCTTTCCGCCGACGCAAAGTGACTCGAAGTCGAACAAGTGATATTTTTCGCAAATCCGCCGTCAATGAGCATAGACCCGACGATAATGCTTTCGCTGAACGTCGAACAAGCGTTGTAAAGCCCCAAAAACGCACACGGAAAATTGCGCGCGGCAAGCGACGTTGCGGCAAGTTCGTTGAGCAAATCGCCGCCGAGCATTATATCTATATTCTCTCGTTTTAATCCCGCCTTTTTGATTGCGCCGCTCACAGCGTCACGGTGCATTTTGCTTTCGCATTTCTCGTACGATTTTTCGCACCAAATATCGTTTTTAAGCACGATGTCAAACTTGTCCGCAAAGTTTCCGTCACCCTCTTTCGGTCCTACGATTGTAAATCCGCTTTTGAGATATATAGGGTTAGATAACTGAAAAGTCCTCATTTTGCCACCTCACATATAAACGAAACAGCCGATTAGTCCGACGATAAAACTCGCAACCACACCGAACACGATGATAGGACCTGCGATAACGAACATTTTTGCACATACGCCGAAAAACACGCCCTCGCGATTGTATTCCATCGCAGGCGAAACCACCGAATTTGCAAATCCCGTAATGGGAATAATCGAGCCGCCACCCGCAAAATGTCCGAGTTTGTCGTAAAGTCCGAGCGCAGTGAATAAACTTCCGAGAAAAATCATTATGCAACTTTCAAAAATCGCAACGTTTTTATCGCTCATATCCTTGAAAATGAGCCGCAAAATATCGCCGATCCCCTCACCGATACAACAAATTATGCCGCCGACCAAAAACGCCGCAAGCAAAGTTCGCACCATCGGCGATTTCGGTGCGTTTTCTTTCACGTATTGTTGATATTCGATTCTGTCAATCATAAATTGCCTTCGCCTTTTCCCGCATTGTTTATCTCGCTTCCGCCGTCGCCCACAGCGTTTCCCTCACGCCCTTCGACAACCCCTTCGGCATTTTGCATTTTTTTGAAAAACACCTCTTTATCTTCCACGTTTTTTGAAAACAATGCGTCCATATCTGCAATATTTGCCATTATCGATATTTTTTAGACATAAAAAACCGAATCAGATATTTGACAAAATAATTAAATTTAATTGCAAGCAATTCAAGTTTGGAAATCAAACAAAAAATTAGTAATAGATATTGGTAATAAAATCTGTAAATATTTCAATAAAATCATTAATGATTTATCAAAAAGCATACATATTGTATAAATAGTTGTTCAAATCCACCATCTCGCACCATAGAAAATCGCCTATTTGCCACCAAGCAAGCGATATAGCGGAATTGTGGCTTGAACTTTGTCCATCTGTAAACTGATAGCGTATATCGGTTGCGCGGTGGAGAGGCGTGGATTCGTCCAACAGCGTAGCGTGCAAGTTTACTTGCATAAGCGAAGCGTGCAGACCGAAAGGTGGTTCGACACGCAATGCGTGTGGCTGTTTTTCAAAAAAAACAGCCTAATCCACCCCCTTTCACATACAAAAAAGCACATCTTGCGATGTGCTTTTTTGCTGGTAAAGTGGATTCGTTTAATAGCGCAGGGCTGCACTTGTGCAATTCGCCCAAGCGTCAGCACCGAAAGGTGGTTCGACACGCAATGCGTGTGGCTGTTTTTCAAAAAACAGCCTAATCCACCCCTTTCACATACAAAAAAGCACATCTTGCGATGCGCTTTTTTGCTGGTGGAGAGGGGTGGATTCGAACCACCGAAGTCACTGACAACAGATTTACAGTCTGCTCCCTTTGGCCACTCGGGAACCTCTCCGTATGGAGCTGGTGATCGGAATCGAACCAACAACCTACTGATTACAAATCAGTTGCTCTGCCTGTTGAGCTACACCAGCGTATTGAGTTGTTGGTGCCTCGGGGCGGACTCGAACCACCGACACAGGGATTTTCAGTCCCTTGCTCTACCAACTGAGCTATCGAGGCATATAGATAAAAAAATGGCGACCTGGAACGGGCTC
>URIX01000058.1 GCA_900547975.1 uncultured Eubacteriales bacterium
TTTGAGGGAACCCACGACGTCCGCTTCGCGTGGGGCAACACTCAGCACTCACATAGAAGGGTATCGTCCTCGACTTATGCCACTCGTTCACGGGCGAAAAAATCCACACTCGCCCGTTCACTTGTACAATCCGTCAAGTTCGGCGTTCGCTTCCTCGCCGCCTTGCGGCTCGCGTTCCGTCCTCGAAAAACTGATGTGGCTAAATCAGACTGATTTTGACACAGTTATTCGTCAATTTGCACGGTCGTTAAGGCAGGCGATGCCGGGAAGAACCTTCCCTTCAAGGAATTCAAGCGATGCGCCGCCGCCCGTCGAGATGTGGGTCATCTTGTCGGCATAGCCGAGTTGTGCGACTGCCGCTGCGGAATCGCCTCCGCCGATGATGGTGGTTGCGTCGGTTTCTGCCATTGCTTTTGCGACTGCGTTCGTGCCTGCAGCGAGTTGCGGATTTTCAAAAACGCCCATAGGTCCGTTCCATACGACGGTTTTTGCGCTCTTGACGGCAGACGCAAAGAGTTCTTGTGTTTTCGGACCGATGTCGAGTCCTTCTCTGTCGGCGGGAATGTTGAAACTGTCGCAATATTCGATGTCGACGTGCGCGTCGATGGGGTCGGGGAATCCTGCGCAAGTTGCGGTGTCAACGGGAAGATATATGGTCTTGCCGAGCGATTTTGCCTTTTCGAGCATCTTGTTGCAATATTCGATCTTTTCGTCGTCAACGAGGGAAAGACCTACGCTGCCGCCTTGTGCCTTGATGAAGGTGTACGCCATACCGCCGCCGATGATGAGCGTATCACATTTGTTGAGAAGATTGTCGATGACATTGAGTTTGTCGGCAACTTTTGCGCCGCCGAGAATCGCAACGAAGGGACGAACGGGGTTTTCAACCGCGTTGCCGAGGAATTTGAGTTCCTTTTCGATGAGGAAACCGCTCACTGCGACGGGTGCGAATCCGTATTGAACGATACCTGCGGTGGTTGCGTGTGCGCGGTGTGCCGTGCCGAACGCGTCGTTTACATAAACATCACAGAAGTCAGCAAGTTTTCTGCAAAGTTCTTCGCTGTTCTTTTCCTCGCCTGCGTCGAAACGAGTGTTTTCCAAAAGCACGATTTCGCCGTCTTTGAGAGCCGCGACTTTATTGTGTGCGTCTTCGCCAACGAGGTCGGTTGCAAATGTGACTTTGCCGGGGAAATGCTCTGCGAGTTTTTCCGCAACGGGCTTCAAAGTGAACTTCTTGGGGTCGTTTTTGAGAGCCTTTGCGATATATTCGGCTTTTGCCGCCGCTTGTTCGTTTTCCGGAAGTGCTTCGACGGCTTTTTTCTCTTTTTTGTTGAGACCGAAGCCCTCGGTGAAGATGTTGTGGGGCTTGCCCATATGCGAGCAAAGGATAACTTTTGCGCCGTTATCGACGAGATACTTGATTGTGGGAAGTGCGCCGTTGATACGGTTCTCGTCGGTGATTACGCCGTCAACCATAGGAACGTTGAAGTCGCAACGAACCAAACACTTTTTGCCTTTGACGTCTACGTCGCGGATTGTCATTTTTGCCATAGATATTCTCCTTTTAGAAAATTGATTTTTCGAGATTTTGGCTTAAAACCTATCGAAACGTGCTTGCGCATACGCCGCATGCGCTTGCGCCTTATGCACGTATCAATATATTTTTAGCGATAATCAGTATAGCACACGCGCGCAAATATTTCAAGAAAAATATAAAACATTACGGTTTGAAATCCTTGATTGCGTTTTGTTGCTTTATCCGAAAACGTTCGGCGCAAAAAACGAGCGGTTTGCGGCACGCTATATAACCGCATTATAATCGCATTTTATAAACACTTTTCGTGTTTTGTACCGCACGCTATATTTTTGCAATATATACGTATCGTGTTTTTCAAACCGCTTTTACAATATAAAAACGGCGATTTTACGCCGTTTTCCGCATTTTTATTAAATTATGTAACACGTATTGTGTTTTGTGTCGTTTTGCCGAAATCCGACAAAATCCGATTTTTTCAAAATTTCGTGAGGTGTCCTTCGCAAAGCAGATTGTCGAATCCGAGATGTCGCATACCTTCGTACACCACGATTGCAACCGAGTTGGACAAATTGAGCGAGCGCGCCTCTTTGACCATAGGGATTCTCATCGACATATCGTAGTTGTCGTGCAAGAGTTCTTCGGGAAGTCCTTTCGACTCTCTGCCGAAAAACAAGAAATCGTTTTGCGAGTAATTCGCCTCGTCGTAGCGCAACTTTGCTTTGGTCGAGCAAAAATAGAAGTGCGGCGCTTTTCCGTCTATCGAGTTGTCGTCGATATGCCAACTTCCGTCAGCCTCTTTGCAAACTCTGCCCTCTGCGTTTTTATCGAAAAATTCTTCGAGGTTTTCGTAAACGATAAAATCGGTCAGATGCCAGTAATCGAGACCCGCTCTTTTCAACGCCTTGTCGCTTATATCGAAACCTATGGGTTTTATCAAATGCACTTTGCAACCCGTTGCCGCCGCCGTACGCACGATGTTGCCCGTGTTTTGCGGTATTTCGGGTTCTACCAAAACAATGTTGAACGCCATATTTCACTTCCTTTTTTATGCGACAATGATAGCACCTTTCTCGTCCAATTTCAAGCGCGTACGCACATAAACAAACTTATCGAACGGCACACAAAAAAACAACCGCGTTTGCGGTTGCCTTTTGTTTTCGCCATTCGTTTCAATTACGCATAAAGATAAAGCGGAACGAACAATATAGTTGCCAAGATGATAAGCACGGTCAAGATGTATGCGACCTTTCCGCCTACACCCGGAAGTTTTGCATTGTTCCAGCCATACCACGCGCCTGCAAGAGCAAGCACGAGCGTGGTTGCGAGTCCGCACCAAATGCCTTCCCATTTATACGTGCCTTCCGCAATCAGAATTATCGTTACGATACCGAGCAACGCAGCCAAAATGAGTGCATAGCATATGATTTGATTGGCAACGCTCTTTGACGATTTCTTTGCCATATAGTTACCTCCATCGGATAATTTTTGATTGATGTTATTATATCATTCAATGTTTTTTCGTCAAGACGTCGGCGAAAAAATTAATGCAATTTTTAGATTGGAAACGCGGCGCCGGTTTTTCCATACAAAGTGCAATTCATCACGTGCTTTATCACAAGATTCGAGGTTTGCTTTTTATAGACTCTTTCCAAACGATTTGCAGGCAATCTTTCGCATACTTCTTGACGAGATATTGCGTTTGCAATACAATAAAATTATGAAAAACGAAAAAAGCAAACTTCAAAAGAATCTGACCAAACAACTCGTATTGTCCATCGCGCTCACCGTTATGTTTCCTTTGGGAATCGCAATGACCGTCGTCGGCGCAACTCGCAAGGAAGAAGGCGGCGCGATTTTCACGGCGATTATGGCAATCGGCATCGTATTCGTAGTGCTGGGATTTTACGGCTCGCCTATTGCGTGGGTGCGCTATGCGCCGCAAAAGAAATACGCGCGCATAATCGACGCAATCAAGCGCGAAGGGTTCAGAGATACGACCGAAATCGCAAATCACCTTTCGATGCAACCAAACGAGGTTATCGACGCGGTGCGCGTGTGCATAGACAAGCAATATCTTTGCGACTACACAATCGAGGACACCAAAATTTTGCCACTCAACAATCGTCCCGACGATATCGGAACGTACACCGTGCAATGTCCGTACTGCGGCGGCATAACCCAAACGAGCAACAATTTGCAAGTCAAATGCGACTACTGCGGACGTATGATTGACGTTAAAAAGAAATAACAAAAGCACTATAATCAAACAAAATATAAAAATATAACAAGTCAAAAGCACTCGCAAGAGTGTTTTTATTTTTTAATCGTTAAATTTTGTTTTTTTGCACAAAATACCATATACAATTCAAACTGCAACTATTTTAGCGTTTTGCATACCGTTTTGACACATATTTTTCTACCTTTGCGTATTATTCCTCACATATGGTATAAAGTGTTGTTGACTGCAAATTTGAGGTATATATAATATGTGTAGAAAACAAACCGAAAGAGGTAAAAAATATGAAAAAATCAACAACTATTCTATGGTTTTTGGCAAGTATACTGATGATTGCGGCAGGCGTGGTTTGCTTCTGTCTGCCCGTTGACACGACAATGTCCGTGCTTGCGTACATCGTAGGCGCAATCGTGCTTGTGATAGGCATCGTGGAAATTGCGGGATTCTTCACCACGGCGAGATTCGTCGGCGGTGGCGCATTCCTCGCAGACGGCGTAATCACAACCATTCTCGGCATCATATTGCTCGCAAACGAGGGCGTTGTGGCAGGATTTTTGCCCTTCATCTTTGCAATGTGGTTTATCGTGGAAGGCATTTCGGAATTGTCCCTTGCAATCTCGGCAGGAAGATGCCACGTTCCGTACTGGTGGTCGCTTTTGATTCTCTCGATACTGGAAATCATCTTCGGCTTCCTCACTTTCTTTGACCCCATCGGCGGCGCAATCTCGCTCACGGTTATGGTCGGCACATTCCTCATCGTACACGGCATATCTATGCTCGGCGACTGGATTGTTGCACTGCGCGTCAAAAAGTTTTTCAAAGGCTTCTTCGGACGTCCTGCGGTGTACAACGAAGGCGAAATGGACGAATCCCGTTGCGACGACCAACGCTAAACTAAAAAACACATCATTCATTTGATTGTTCCTAATAATTTTCCCCTAATGAAAAAAGCACTCGACGAGTGCTTTTTTCATTATCTAACCGAGCGAAATATATATGAATATAAAAACAAACAACGATAAAACAATGATAACGTTAAAAACGAAAACCGCAGTAGATCTGCGGTTTTCGATATTGTATCGATTTAAGTATTCGATTATTTTGATATTCGATTATTCTGCAAGATAGTCGCGGCAAGCGTCTTCGAGCGCGCGGCAAATCGCAAATGCGTCTTCGAGGTCTTTGCCTCTGACCATAACGCCGTGATGTCCCATAAAGCAAGCGGGTGCGTCGCCGATTGCCGCGGCAACATTTTTCACGAGTCCGTTCGTACCGGGAAGTGCCGCTTTTGCGCACGGAATCTCTTTGCCCAATACGTCCTGATATTTTTCGGGAACGGGCATAGCCTTGCCCATTGCGGCGAGGATACAGCCGTAGAACGGGTGCGTATGAATGGTTGCGGTGATATTCTTGTCGCCTTTGAGCAAAATTGCATGGATACCTTTTTCGCTGGTGGCTTTGTTCGTGCCCGTCCATTCGAGAGTTTCCATATTGACTTTTGCCATTTGTTCGGGTTTGAGCATAACGTAATCGATTCCCGACGGCGTTGCGAGCATATATTGATCGTCGAGTTTGACGGCGATGTTGCCCCAAGTGCCTTGAACGAGGTTTTCGTCAAGAAGTCTTACGCCTGCGTCTTTGATGTCTTGTGCGACTTTCTTTTCCTCGTCGGTGACGACTGCGGTCGGTTTTTCTTCTTTTTGTTCCTTTTCACCGCTCTCGGCAGCCTTTTGTTGCTTTTGGTTGGTTTTGGAATATTTGAGTTTGAACACGACGTGTTCCAAAAATGCGGCGACTACGCCCATATGTTGCGTTCCGCCCTTCTTTTCCGCAAGGATTTCGGCGTTGCAAGCCTTGTCCAAAACGAGCGTTGCGGTGAAAACTTCGTCGAGAGTACGTCCCGTCACGACCGCGCCCGCTTCGGGAAGCAAGCAGCAGTTGCGTTGACCCGAAAGAGCCGCAACCACGTCGGAAGCGACGTTCTTTTGCGCGCATTTGATTGAAACGCCGCAAACTTGCGCCATATCGTCGAGGATAGGCATAAGAGTTTTTCTCTTTTTGGAGTATTCGACGGTGCTGTCGCTATCGACGATTGCCGCCGCATTAGCCTCTTTGTCCTGACGGATTGCGCAGAACAAGATAACCGCCGCCGCGCGGAAGTTGCCTTCGAGCGTTTCGATATTCTTGTCGTTGACGAAAGTCAAATCTTCTTCCTTTACGTCGGAATAATTTATTCTCGGACGAGTGATGACGATGCCGTCTTCTTCTCTGACCGCGATGTAACCGCTTTGCAAATATTTCTTTTCCGCGAGCATATTCGCGTATTTTTTGACGTTTGCAACAATCAATTCGTTCATACTGTTCTCCTAACTCTGTCGCGTATGCGCACGACAGTTATTATTGCTATATCGATATTATATCAAACGCGGACGAAAAATCAAGTTTTTATTTTTGCGGCGAAGCGCATTAAAAATGCGATTTCTCGACGTTTAACCACTCGTATCGCAAGGCAAACGAGTTGCCTTAAAAAACGTCGGCGCACAAAGACATGCGCCGACGATGTTATCGCTTAGTGAGGTTTCTTTTCAAATCTCGCATTGTTTTCGCACTTTACGACCGTCTTAAAGACGTTCTCGAAGCGGCGGAGTGCCTCGTCGATGATTTCGTCAGTGTCTGCCATAGAGGTATAAAGACGGCTGCCTGCCAAAGTGACGATTCCGTTTGCCATATACGCCGCGCCCATTTGTTCCATAGCAACTTTTCTTCTGAGCATTTCGGGTTTCTTTTTGAGCATCGGAATTACAGAGCCGAGCAAGCACATATTCGAGAAGTCGTAACTCATTGCGCCCGTGCATTCGAGGTGGACGATGCTGCCTTGATTGTAGACGACGTAAGGAAGATTGTATTTCTTCACGAGAGCTTTAAGACCGGCTGCAAGACGGTCGCCCGCTTTGCCTGCAACTTCGCAAGCGTTGTTCTTTTCGATTTCGCAGATTGCGAGGTATCCGGCATAGGAACTGAGCGGGTTTGCAGCGAGAGTGCCGCCGACGTACGCTTTCTTACCCATACCTGCAAGACCTGCCGCCATAAGGGAAACGTATTCTTTCTTGCCGCCTACGCCGCCTGCGGAAGGATAGCCGCCCGCAACGATTTTGCCGAATACCGTGAGGTCGGGATACATATCTCTGCCCGTGCCTTGACGTTTGAATTTAACGACTTTGCCGCCTTCGAGTTTCTTGTCGTCGATAATCCAAGGCTTGCCGTTGATGGTGACGGGGGTGTCGTCCACTTTGTAGCCGTATTGTTCGTCGAAGAAGTAACCTGCCGCGCCGTGAATGCCGACTCTGAAACCGGTGACGACTTCGTCGAAGATAAAGAGCGCGCCGTATTTTTTTGCAAGAAGTCTTGCTTTGAGGTTGTAATCGATGTCGATGGGACGAGTGCCCGATTCGGGACCGACGGGCTCTACGATGACTGCTGCCGTACCGCCGCGCATAACGTTCTTTTTGAGCATTGCTTCAAGCATTGCAAGGTCGTTGGGACGCACTTCGTCGGTTGTACCATAGCAGTTGGGGATACCGTGAGATTCGAGGAATTGACGGCTTCCGGGGATCTTCAAGCCGTAAACCATTTGATCGGACCAGCCGTGATATGCGCCGCCGCATTTGATGACGCGTTTATGCTTCGTTGCGCAACGTGCTACGCGGATTGCCGCCATAACGGATTCGGTGCCCGAACCGAGCATACGGAACATTTCGCAAGCAGGCATCAATTCGCTGATTTTCTTTGCCAAAAGAAGTTCTCCTTCGTGGAAAAGACCGGTTACGGGGCCGCAGTTGTTGAGAAGCTCGAAAACTTTTTCTCTGACCGCGGGGAAATTGCTTCCCAAAATGGTTGGACCGCCCGCTTGAAGGAAATCGATGTATTGATTGCCGTCACGGTCGTAAAGGTATGCGCCTTCCGCTTTTTCCATACACATAGGGAACGGGAAGTTGAACGCGAGGTTGTGTTGAACGCCGCCCGGAATGTACTTCTTTGCTTCAGTCGTGATTTCTTTGGACTTTGCGCATTTTGTATCGAAATGATTGAGAATGTCTTTGAGAGCGTCTTCCGATACGCAATAGATCGGTTGATCGGTCAAGTTCTTCAATTCTTGATTGATTTGCTTTGCATCTTGCCATTTGGAAATGCCGTAGCCGTTTGCCATAATTCGCCTCCGAGATTTTTAAGTTTGATATAATTATACCAAAGGCAAAACCGAATGTAAATACGCAAAACGGGCAAATAAACAATACAAAACCGCGTTTATGTCAAATACGGAACAAAAAATCGCAATTGATTCAAACTATAAGTTTGAGAGTCAAAAGCGCAAGGTATAAAACCGCTCTTTGCGTGCAAATATTCAAAAAAGTATTGCAAAGGGGCTTTTTTTCGTCTATAATGTGAGTACAATCCCCAAGGAGGAAACAAAATGAATAAAGCAGAATTTATCAAAGCAGTGGCGGCAAAAGCCGACCTTTCCATCAAAGACGCAACCGCAGCGGTAGACGCATATGCGGCAGTCGTGGCAGAAGCACTCAAAGCAGGCGACAAAGTGGCAATCGCAAACTTTGCATCCTACGAACTTAAAGAAAAAGCCGAAAGACAAGGCTTCAATCCTCTCACAAAGCAACCGATCACGATCGCGGCAAGCAAAGCACCTGTCGTCAAATTCGGCAAAGCGTTCAAGGATTTGTTCAACTAATTGCTTTGATTTGAAATTAGCATAAAAAAGCACCGTCGGCGACGGTGCTTTTTGTATGGATTTTGCACGATTAAATAGTTTTTTGTCAAACATCGAAAAAGCAAAACAACAAATTTAATTATAGCTTCCCCTTCCTCACGTGTTTCCCCTACCGTCGTTCCCCCTCTGCATTCTTTGAGGGAACCCACGACGTCCGCTCTGCGTGGGGCAACACTGACGCGATTGACT
>URIX01000059.1 GCA_900547975.1 uncultured Eubacteriales bacterium
ACGACGCTCGGCTTATTCCAGTGCGACAGACGCTTTGCGATATGATTTATCACCGCTTGTTTTTGAGAGGCGGTAAGTTCTTCGCCCTCGACAAGCAACTTGATGTACGGCTTGCCGTTTACGCGATACTCTATGCAAGCGCACTCGCCGATGAACGGCAGTTCGCTCGCGACCCTCTCTATCTCGCTCGGAAAGACGTTGATTCCGGAAATCTTTATCAACCTTTTTTTTCTGCCCATAAAGAACAGTTTTTCGTTCTCGTCGCGCTTGAAATAGTCGCCCGTTCTCACCCACGTTTTGCCGTCGAGCGCAATCAACGCTTTCTCGGTGGCTTCCTCGTCACCGACGTATCCGCTCATAATCTGGTCGCCCGACACAAGCAATTCGCCGACGGTACCGTTTTGAACTTCGCAAAGATTTTCGTCTACGACTCGCACTTCCACGCCGTTTATGGGCTTGCCGACCGCCCCGGACTCGAAATCGCCTTTGGACACCGCGCATACGCTCGCCGTTTCGGTGAGTCCGTACCCCGGGGACAATACGCCCTTGCCGCCGCACTCTTTCATAACCTTGTCGAATTTGTTTACGAGTTCCTCTGCGACGAGATCGCCGCCGACGTATATATCCTCTATGCACGAAACGTTATTCCCGGAAAACTCGTCGAGAGCAAGCAGTTTTTGCACCATTCTCGGCACGGCTATCATAGTTGTTATGCGGTTTTTGGCAATGACTTTGACCGTCTTTTTCGCATTGAAAATCGGAAGCAACACCGAGCGCATATTCGTTGATATGGACGCGTGCACGCCCACGCACAAGCCGAAGCCGTGAAACATCGGAAGGGACGCGAGCATTGCGTTCTTTTCCGAAAATTTGTCGCCGAGATATTGCAAAAGATTGCCTGCCATCGCGTTTGCCGCGCGAGAAGATATGGCAACCGTTTTGGGCTCGCCCGTAGTGCCGCCCGATTGCATATAAAACATGATTTCCTCGCCGTCGCCGACGAACGGCTCGAATTTTGTTTTGCGAGGAAGCCCGATATAATCGTAAATTCCGAAATGACAAATAACGCGCCTTGCGCCCTTCGATTTTTGAAAATATGCGATTTGATTTATATCGCTCAAAAACACCGCTTTTGGTTGGAGTTTGTCAAAAGCCGCGCCGAATTCGTCGGCGGAAAGTTTGGGGTGAATCATCGAAGCAATCGCGCCTATTCTCGAACAGGCATAAACCGCAACGACCGCCTGCCTGATGTTGGGAAGCGCAATCATAACCACGTCGCCTTTGCCTATGCCCAATCTGCAAAGTCCGCCTGCAACTCTGTCTATTTCTTTGAAAAAGGTTGAGAAATTCATTTTTCGCGCGCCGTGAACAACGGCAATGTCGTCGTCGTGCTTTTCGCGATAGGTGCGCATAAAATCATATATGCTTTTGTGTACGTCAACCATAACAAAAATTATACATTATCAAACACTTGTAGTCAATAACGATTTTCCGTAAAAACAGCCGTTCCGCTTGAGTTTTTTCAAAATTTTTCGCTACATCGAAAAAAAATTATCGATTGAGGTATAAACGCTATCGATTGAGGGCATAATCGAGGCAACTTGGAGGTAAAACAATGAGCAAATTCTCAGTTGCAATGAAGCGTTTTGGCGGTTTTCTCAAACGCAACGCAGTCTATTTTCTTATCATTTTGTGCATAGCCTCGGTTGCCACGGTCATCGCCCTCGCGGTCACTCGCAACTCTGCTTTGCAAAATCCCGACGCGTCTATTACGGACAATCCGCAAGACGAGCCGACGATTAAACCCGACGACCCGATCGACGATCCCGTAGACAAGCCTGACGCTCCCGTCAATCCCACACCCGTGGACGAAAAGCAAAAGTTCTATGCGCCGGTCAACGACGGCACGGTGAGCAAAAACTATTCCGACACCGCGCTCGTGTGGAATTCCACCCTTAAACAGTACTCAACGCACCTTGCTCTCGACTTCACGTCCGAAGACAAAAACGTGTTTGCGTCCTGCGACGGTACGGTGAAAGAAACGGGCTACAACGCGCTCGACGGATACTACGTCATTCTCACCCACAAGGACGGATATGAAACGAGATATCTCTCTTTGGAAGCGGAAAGCACTCTCAAAAAGGGTGCGGCCGTGAAACAAGGTCAACTTCTCGGCAAAGCGTCCGCCACGCAAGGCAGCGAAAGTCTTGACGGCGACCACGTTCACTTCGAAGTCCTCAAAGACGGCGTAAACGTCAATCCGCTCGAAGTTATGGTATCTAGTGAAAAATAAGCGACAATGTAAACAACAAACCCTCGCGAAACGGCGAGGGTTTGTTGTTTATGAATTAATAATTAATAAGGCTTTGCCTTCCTCAATTATTAATTATTAATTATTAATTTTCACCTTACCAGCGGCACTATGTCCTTAACTTTGTCAAGAACGTAGTCGGGTTTGATTTTCGAAGTCGGAAGCATATCCGCTGTCGTTTCGCCCGAAAGCACGAGTATGGACACGAATCCGCAATTCTTGCCGAAAGCGACGTCCGTGTACAGTCTGTCGCCAACCATTGCGATTTTCTTTGCGGGAAGATTGTATTTCATCGCAAGACGCTCGCCTGCCGTTTTGTGCGGTTTGCCCATAATGATGTCGGGGGTACGTCCCACCGTCAGACGTATCGCTTCGATGAGCGCGCCGACGTCGGGCATCGGACATTCGGGTGCGGGACAGAAAAAGTCGGGGTGCGTAGAGATATACGGAAGCCCTTTGTTAAGGAATTTGCAGAATCTGTACAATTTGTCGTAGGTGAGCGACGTATCGAAGCCTATCACGCACAAGTCGGGGTTTTCTTCGTCGAGTTCGATTCCGTAAAGCGCAAATTCGCTTTTGAGCCTGTCGTTGCCGAGCAAAAACACCTTTTTGCCGCGATAGTTGTCCAAAAGGTATTCGCAAGTGACTTGTCCGCTCGTGTAAATCTCGTCCGCATAGGTGCGAAGTCCGAGATTGTTGAGCCTTGCGATGTAGTCGGTGTGCATTCTCGACGAATTGTTGGTGAAAAAGCAGATACGCTTTCCCATCGCGCGCAACTCGTTGATTGCGGCAAAAGAGCCTTCGATTTCCTCGTCGCCGATGTACACCGTGCCGTCAAGGTCGAACACAAACAATTCTACGTCTTTGATGTTTTTCATTTTGTCCTCTGTATAATTTTACGCCGTAAAAACGCCGTCGTTGATTTTTTGTTATGCGGCGATTCTGTCGAGAATACCGCTTGCAAACGCGTACCCTGCAAGCGAATCGCTCGTCGCGCCCGCAAGGCGCATACACTCGATAACTTCGCTCGCGCATATTTCGCTTTTGAGCCAGTAGCCTGCGTCAAGATACAGCCGCCGCCAGAATCTTTGCATCGAGTGCACGTCCGCTCCCGCGAGTTTTTCGAGCAAGTCGAGCCTGTATTCGCCGAGTATATAACTGATTCTAAAATAACCGTTTATATCGAAAAAGTCAACGCATTTGGAATTATCCGCCACGCCGAGTTTGTCGAGTTTGTCCCATGCGTCGAATATGCAGGACGGCGGCGCGCAATCGATAGAGGGCGACGACAAAAACGACGAGTAGAACGAGCAAAGAGCCGCGCTCGCCAAAAATCTGTATTCGCCGCAAAGGCGCGGTTTTCTGCCCTTGGATTTTGCAAGCGCACACATAATTTCCGCCATACGCTCGGCGGTGTCTTTTCCCTCTTTGGCAGACGATATTTCAAGCAACTTGCAAGCAAGTTCAGATAGCGATTCGGCAGTCGTTTCAATCGAAAAATCTTTGACGGTCTTGCCGAGCACGGTTTTTTGAAACGTCCGCTCAAACTCACTCAGTTTTTGCGAAAACAAAATCCCGTAACCTGCGGCGATTTGCTCGTTTCGGCATTTTACGAGTATATTTTCGTCAATAAACACTTGATTCGGCGATTTCCCACACAATATGTCATCGCTCGTCGGGGCACAAAAAAGCATAGACCAACCCGTATCGGCGCGCTCTGCGATTTGCTTTGAAAGCCTTGCGCCGCTCTCTTGTCCTACGCAAAAAACATATCTTATATACTCGGGAACGTCGCAACTTGCATCCTCGCAAAAGGGCAACGCGAACGTGCGATAACCGCCCCTTTTCAACTCTTGCATAAGCAAATTCGCTTCGCTTTTCCATTCGTTTTCGTACACCACGACAAGCGCGCCGTCTTCAAACACGGAACGCAATCTCGGCAAAATTTGGGGGATAACATCTTTGCCTATATATACGTCCGTGCATCCGACGACGCGCCGTTCGATTGTCATATTTTCCATAACCGCCTCCGACCTAAATTTAGCACGGGCGAGAGGGGAAATGCCGACAATTTTTGATTGTTTTTGACCTATATTGTCGTTTTATTTTTTAAGATAGGTTTTGCATTTTGTCGAGAACGCCGTGTCTCTGACGTCGATTTGCGCATTAGCGCAAAGTCCGTTGTTGTTGAATGCACACTCTTGAGCCGAGCATTGCACAAGGCTTTCGAGATCTTTGTCGAATACGTCTTCGCCTGCTTCCACGTCCGCAAAATTTTGCGCGAGCGCGCCGCCGTCTCTCTTTATTCGGCTAAGGCACTTTGCGTTTTCGCCGATTGAAATTACGCCTGCAAGGCATACGCCCTTGATGTTATGTTCGCAGTTCGATGTTGCACAGTTGATTTTTTCCATAATTGCCTCCGTTTCAAAGTTAGTATTCCCCGTTTTCCCGTTTTTACACAAAAAAAGACGTATTGCTCTCATTATTATCGTTTTTATTGAAAATTCCGCAAGGGTGTGATAATATATTGTCAATCAAAGTTTACAAGGAAGTTGAATATGAAAGTAATTCTTCTCAAAGACGTCAAAGGCACAGGCAAAAAAGGCGAAATCGTCGAGGTTAACGACGGATACGCCCGCAATTTCCTTATCAAAAAAGGTCTTGCGCAAGAAGGTACGCAACAGAATATCTACGTTGCCGAACAACGTAAAAAAGCGACCGAAGCCAAAATCGCCGCCGAAAGAGCCGAAGCAAGAGAAATCGCAAACAAACTCAAAAATATAACCGTAAAAGTCAGCGCGAAAGGCGGCGAAAACAACGGCAAAATGTTCGGTTCTGTCACGAGCGAAATGATAAGCACTGCCCTCAAAGATTTGGGATTCGACATCGATAAAAAGAAAATCGAAATCAAGGACAGCATTCGCGACTTCGGCGAATTCGAGGTCGTTTTGAGACTCTATTCCGAAGTTACGCAAACCTTGAAAATTCAAGTCGTGAGAGCGTAATGGTCTACACTACCTCTCTTGACGTCGAAGACTACGTTATTTTGCAAAACACCGACGACTATGCTTTTTCGCAGGACTCGGTGTTTTTGGTAAATACGGCAAAAATCGGCAAAAACGACAGAGTTTTGGATTTGGGGTGCGGGTCCGGTATTTTGGCAACGCTCGCGCTGGTCAAAAAGCACGCAGCCATCGCCGTCGGAATCGAACTTCAACCCGACGTTGTGGCTATGGCGCGCAAAAGCGCGACAATCAATCGCCTCGACGACAAACTCACAATCGTTGAAGGCGACGTGAAAGACATAAAAAATCTCGTAAAAGCCGAGAGTTTCGACGTGGTTCTTTGCAATCCTCCCTACTTTCAAGGCGAGCAAATCACAAAGAAAAATTTGTCGAGGTCGGAAAGCACCGCAACTCTTTCCGACTTTGTATACGCCGCAAGTTATGCGTTGAAATTCGGCGGCGACGCGTGGTTTGTATCGAAAATCGACAGACTTTCGCCGCTTATCTGCGAACTTTCAAAACGCAATCTCGAACCCAAAGAAATGACTATCGTCTATCCCAAACTTTCGACGGGCGCGGACATAGTTATTATAAAAGGCCGCAAAGGCGGAAAAGTCGGGCTTTTAACTCACACGCTGATTGTCGCGGACGAGATGGGAAATTATACGGAAGCATACAAGGAGATGTACGAATAATGGCAAAACTGTATATTGTCGGAACACCGATAGGAAATATGTCGGACATAACTTTGCGCGCCCTCGAAACGCTCAGAAGCGTTGACGTTATCGCATGCGAAGACACTCGCCATTCCCTTCCATTGCTTTCAAAATACGACGTGCACGCCAAACTCGTCGCCTATCACAAATTCAACGAACAAGACTGTTCCGACCGCCTTATCGAGATGATAAAGGACGGTCAAAACGTCGCAATCATAACCGACGCAGGTATGCCGTCCATAAGCGACCCCGGCGCGGAAGTGGTTTCAAAATGCCACGCACAAGGCGTGGAAGTCGAAACCGTCCCCGGTCCAACCGCACTTGCGACGGCAATCGCATTGAGCGGAATAAAAGCAAGCGGTTTTACGTTTTTAGGGTTTTTACCCGAAAAAACGACGGATAAAACCTCGATTCTGTCAAAATGCGCAAACACGGGACTTCCCATCGTACTCTACGTCGCGCCGCACGATTTGGCAAAAACGGCAAGCACTTTGCTCGACGCACTCGGTGACAGAACAGTATACGTCGCACGCGAACTTACCAAAATTCACGAGAGCGTAACCGTAACGTCGCTTGCAAATTTCGAGTGCGAGGAACGCGGCGAAATCGTTATGATAGTTGACGGAATCGCCTCGCAAAATCCGCTCAACTCTTTGTCCGTTGCCCAGCACATAAGCCATTACGTAAATTTGGGAATGGACAAAAAAGACGCAGTAAAGCAAGTCGCAAAGGATAGAGGAATACCCAAGAACGAGGTGTATCAACAAGCCCTTGAACTGTAAAAGGTCGCTATTTAGCGAATACCCTTGTCAACGCTCTTTTGTTCATCCGTCACGTACAATTTGGTTCGCAACACGTGTTGCACTTGAAAGTATAATTCACCCCACCATACAAAAAAACGACTTGCAAATGCAAGTCGTTTTTTATTGTAGGTGTAAAGATTACTTGAGTTCTGCGGTTGCGCCGACTTCTTTGAATTTTGCAACAAGTGCTTCTGCTGCATCTTTCGGCATTGCTTCTTTGACGGTCTTGGGTGCTCCGTCGACAACTGCTTTTGCTTCGACGAGGCCGAGTCCGGTTGCGTCTTTGACGGTCTTGATAACTTGGACCTTGTTCGGACCAACTTCTTTAAGAACGACGTCAAATTCGGTCTTTTCTTCTTCTGCGGGTGCTGCTGCGACTGCGCCGACTGCTGCGACGGGTGCTGCTGCGCTTACGCCAAATTCCTCTTCGAGTGCTTTAACGAATTCGTTGAGTTCAAGGACTGTCATAGCCTTGATTTCTTCCATAAGTTTATTCAAATCTGCCATTTTAGTTTTCTCCGTTTAATTTATTTTTGTTTTGCAGTCACGCTACTGCTGCGATTACTCTGCCTTTGCCTCTGCGATTTTGTTCAAGCAAATAGCAAGTTTCGAGATGGGTGCTTGCAAAGAGCCAAGCATCTTTGAGAGCAAAATTTCCTTTGAGGGAATTTCTGCGATTTGTTTCAAGCCTGCTTCATCGAGGAATTCGCCTTCGACCATACCGCACTTTGTCTTCATCTTGTTGAAAGCCTTGATGTTTTTGACAACGTACTTAGCGGGAGCGACAGCGTCCGTGGATGAGAACGCAACAGCAGTCGGGCCATTGAGAGCTTCGTCAAACTGGGTGTAACCGAGTTCGTTGAAAGCAATCTTGACGAGGCGGTTTTTCAAAACTGCGTAATCGACGCCGTTTTCTCTGAGTTCCTTACGGAAAGCCGTATCTTGAGCGACCGTAAGACCCATATAGTCAACGATGACGATGGACTTTGCAGAAGAAATTTTGGCCTTGATGTCTTCGACTTGTTGCTTTTTGGCTTCAAGAACTTCTTTGTTCATCTTTACCTCCTATAAAAGTTGGCGACATATCGTCGCAAAAAATTAAAGCGTCATTCCAAAAGAGAATGACGCATAGATACAAAATGAAGTATTCAGCACATCCTCGGCAAGCGATAGAACTTACGGCATACGCCACTTGCTGTCTTTGGAACGCATATATAATACAATTTTTGGCACGGTGATGTCAACCGATTTTGCAAAATAGTTTTTATATTTGAGAATATAAAACCGCTTATGTCTTTTCTACCGAACTTATCTTGGTCTTCCTCTACAAGAGTTTTACGGCGTGTACTCTAAAAAAACACATCACCCCTTCCCTTCGGGCTTTCCCCTATTGCTCAAACTTGCGCCAATTCTCTAAAAGATTGCACAGCGTTCGCAAGAGGGGAAGTCGGCACTCACATAGAAAAGTATCGTCCTCTCATTATGCCACTGCGCTTTATGCGCCAGGCAGTGGCCAACGGACGGCGCAGTCGCTTGTACTACACGCACAAGGGTTCCCGCACGTCAAAAACAAGCGAA
>URIX01000060.1 GCA_900547975.1 uncultured Eubacteriales bacterium
CAATTATTCATTATTAATTATTCATTATTAATTCAATCCGGCCAACTCGACAATCTTTCTCAGCCTGTGATTAAGGCAACTCTTGCTTACGCCCAAAATCTCTGCAAGTTCACTGAGCGAGGCTTCGGGGTGGTCTGCCCTTGCGTCCGCCGTTTCTTTGAGTTGGGCGGGAAGCGAATCGAACATATCCTTGTTTCTCAACTCTCCTATCGCAAGCAAATGTTTGCTCGCCGCCGTAAACGTCTTGTCGAGATTTGCCGTTTCGCAGATTATCACGCGGTTGAGGCTGTTTGCCGTTTCCCTTTCGTCGATTATCGACCTAAGTTTCAGCACGCAATCGGCAAGGTCGAGAGTGGCAAGCGCTTTGACGATTTCGTCTTTGTCCTTGACGTACACGAGTTTGTGTTCCCCTCTGTCGCTCATACGCGTGTTTATGCGAAGGTCGCTCAAAAGTTCCATCACGTCGTCGGCAAACAAGTCGTCGTCGAGTTGAAGTTCGAAGTGATAGCCGTCCCTCTTTTCGCTTTGGTCGGACGTAGAGGGAACGTACACGCTTCCGCAACCGAGGAAAAGTCCTTTGAAATACGCAACTTTCGTCGCAATCGTCGTCACCACGTCTTGCGGTATGCCCTCGACGAATGCAAGATACTCGTCCACGTTGATTTTCATAAGTCCGAAATCCTCGATAGCCTGCTTTGAAAATCCGCTCGGCACTTGAACCGAACACGCTTCCGCACCCGTTTTGGTCTTGTCGAGCGACAACTCGAATTCTGCGGGATACAAGGTTTTGAGCAGTTCAACCACCTTCAAACCCTCGTCGTAGTCGGCAAGCCAAAAGCAGAGATTGTATCTCTTTTTTGCAATCTCTATGCTCCCGCACGACTTTGCGAGCGCACTCAAAAACGCCACGATTTCTTCACGTTTTTTAGGCAATACGCCAAGCAATTCTTCTCTTGCGCTGTCCTTGAAACTTTTTTGCATATCTATTCCTTTTGCCGTTATCCTTTATTTTTCCTTACGATTCTCGCTTCTTGAAAACCGCCTGCTCAGTCGTTTTTGCAAAATCGATTTTCAGGCGACTTTGCATATCTTTTCAAACCGTTTATTTATGCCGTTTTGCGTTTTATTCGCAAAAACTCTTTTTGTCCTTAAACGTCGGCTTTCTCCCGTCTATGCCGAACACCCTTTCTCTCGGCAAATCGTATTTTTCGATAAAAGCCGCGATTTTGTCCATTTTTCCGAGTTTTTTCGCGTCGTGAGCGTCCGTGCCGACAATGAAGTTTACGCCGCTTTCCACAAGAGTGGCAACCGACCTTTCGAGTGCGTCCAGATGCTTTTCGTTGAGTTCGATATATACGCCTTGCTTTTTTGCTTCCTCGCACACTCTTTCAACGTCCACAAGTGCGCGGTGATTGAGGTGTGCAACGCAATCTATCGGAAATTTGCGCATTGCCTCGATGTACGCCGCCGTGTTGACCTCGACGAGTTCTTTTCTCTTTTCGAGTCCGCAAAATCCGTTCTTAAAGAGCCACGCCCTCGCATATCCGCCGCGCTTTTCGCCCTTAAACCCGATGTAGCGATGAAAGCCTATGGCAAGCACGTCGCACTCCCTTATGACGTCGCTCGGCACGTCTATGTCCCCTTGCGGATTGACAAGATTCGCCTCTATTCCGCAAAGCACTTTCACGGGCAAATCGAGCGATTGCGCTTCTTCCTTTTGCTTTTCGAACTTGCGCCTCGTCATATGAAAAATCGTGCTTGCAAAACTATGGTCCGTCACGGCGATTTCGCGTATGCCGAGCAAAAAGGCAGCCGTCGCTTGTCGTTTGAGCGTCGCCCGTCCGTCGCTTGCATATGTGTGGGTGTGATAGTCGCCGTAAATTTTCATGTTTTCCTCGTGCGCATACGCATACATACACATAGCGCATATGCGCAAACTTAATAGCATTATACATTATAAAACTTTATTAATCAATATAATTTTGCCACAAAATAATTTTGCCGCAAATTTGCACAAATCCGTCACGATTTTGTTTTAATTTATCCGCTTCCCTCGTTCCGCTTTTATAAAACTATAGCCGCTTCGTTTATTGCTTTTGCAATTCGTTTTTCCAATAAAAAATTTCAATTCTATAAATCGTTGCATTCGTCATTCGATTGTGACAAATTCTTCTTCAAGCAGTATGCCGAACTTTGCAAAGACTTCTTTTTTGCAAAGCGCGACGAGGGCAAGATAATCTTTCGCGCTCGCGCCACCCACGTTGACGATGAAATTCGCGTGCTTTTGCGACACTTGTGCGCCGCCGATTTTCACGCCTTTCAAGCCGCAATCGTCAATGAGTTTTCCGCTCGGAATTTTGCCGTTTTTGAACACGCTTCCGAGCGACGGCAAACTCGGCTGTTTGTCTTGCCTTTTTCTCAAAAACTCTCTTGCCTCGTTTATGGACTGCTCGGCACTCTTCTTTTCAAGTTTCAACTCGGCTTTCAGCACGATTCCGTCCACCCCTTTTCTATACGCAAGGTCTTTTGAATTTATGCTTATTTCTCGTATGTTGTTTTGTATGCGATTTTTGTCGCAATTTGCACAATCTAGGTTTAATATATCGATTTTTGTCACATAATCGCCGATTTGCGACGAAAACGCGCCTGCGTTCATTTTCAGCGCGCCGCCCAAAGTGCAAGGCACGCCGCTCAAAAATTCAAGACCGCCGAGTCCTCTTTTTCGTCCCTCGAACGTGATTTTGGCAACGCTTGCGCCGCCCTCGCAAACGACTTTTTCGCCCTCGAATTTCACGCCGCAAAGTCCTTTTAAGCACACCGAAACCTGTCTGCAATTCCCGTCGCAAACGAGCGTGTTCGAGCCGCTTCCGAGCATTGAAAAATCGACGTTTTCTGCCCTCAAAACGTCTATTAATTCAACCGCTTTTTCCACGCTTTGCGGATAGAAAACAAATGCCTGTCCGCCCCCTTTGAACGTCGAGATTTCCTTTGCGCTTTTCCACGCGCCGTATACGCCCGTTTGGCTTTTTATATACTCTTTTATATCCACGATTCACTATATGAAAACGGCACGAAAAAAGACGATTTTCATCGCCTTTTATCAAAGTTTTATTGTAAAAAATATGAGTTATCAATCGACTTTCGAGTCGTTTTCGTTTTCTTGATTTATATCTTCGTTTATATCTTCGCTTATGCTTTCGTTCTTGTCTTCGGATTTGTTGAGAGCCTCGATTATCCTTTCCGCAATCGGATAGGAAACGCCGTCCACTTTTGCGATTTCTTCGGGCGTTTTGAGGCGCATTTCCTCAACCGAACCGAACTCTTTTATCAGCCTTGCGCACAGAGTTTTTCCAACGCCTTGAATGGATTTCAACGCGCTTTCGCTCAAGTGTTTGCTTCGCAAATTGCGATGGAAAGTGATTGCAAAGCGATGCGCTTCGTCACGGATTCGCTGCAAAAGTTGAAGCGCGACGCTGTCTTTGGGCAATACGATAGAAGTTGTCGGCGCGCTCCCCAAAAACACTTCTTCTTCACGCTTTGCAAGCGACAAAATTTCGATGTCCTCTCTGCCAGTTTCCCTTTGCGCTTCCATTGCGTAGGCAAGTTGTCCCTTGCCGCCGTCAATGACCAAAAGGTCGGGTATTGACGAGAAACTTTCGTCCTCGCTCGTTGCGATTTCATTGAGTCTGCGTATAAGCACTTCCTTCATACACGCAAAGTCGTTGTTGCCGGCAACCGTCTTGATTTTGAACTTTCGATAGTGCGATTTTTTAGGTTCGCCGCCCTCGAAAACCACCATACTCGCAACTTTATCGGTGCCGGATATGTGCGAGATGTCGTAACATTCCATACGGTTTGGCAAGGTTTTGAGATTGAGCAGTTCGCCGAGTTGCTTCACCGCGCCTTGCGTGCGAAGCACCTTTCTTTCCTCTTGCGTGCCGTGTTTGGTCATAGCGTCGTATGCGTTCGAGTGTGCAAGTTCGAGGAGTTGTTTTCTCGCCCCCTGCTTTGGTTCTACCACTCTTACCGTGTGCGAGCAAAGCGAATTGACCGCCTTTTCAAGCGATTCTTGATCTTCGACGTTGTCGGTGACGATTTCGTCGCAAAGCGGCGCATTGTTCTGATAATACTGCAAAAGATAACTTGCAATGTCTTCGTCGCAAGAATCCACGATTACGTTTTCGCCACCCACGAGTTTGCCCGCGCGCACGACGAGCATATTGATTGCAGAGATTATGCCGTTCGTTTCAAACGCGAATATGTCGAGATTGAAGTCTTTGGGAAGCGCGCTGACCTGCTTGCGCACGAGTTTGTCCAAAAGCGCGAGTTTGTTGCGATAGTTCAGCGCAACCTCAAAGTTTTCTTCCTTTGCAAACTTCATCATCTTTTCGGTGAGCGTGCGCTCGACTTCCTTGTCGTTGCCCCTCAAAAAGTCGATGACCTTTTGCATTTCCGCCTTGTATTCTTGCACGCTGACCTTATGCGTGCAAGGCGCAAGGCACCGTCCCAAGTGCATATTAAGACACGGGCGCGAGGGTTTGGACATATCCCGCTTGCACTCGCGAATGGGAAACGCCGTGTGAATGAGGTCGAATATGTCGCGGATATTGACCGATTGCATATACGGACCGAAATATTTTGCTCCGTCGTTTTTGAGTTTCCGAACAAGTTCGATGGTCGGATACGGCTCGCGCATATCGATACGCAAAAACGGATACGCCTTATCGTCTTTCAAAAGTATGTTGTATCTCGGCGTATGCTTTTTGATGAGATTGTTTTCGGTCAGAAGCGCGTCAACCTCGCTCGCGCAGATTATATAGCGAAAATCGGCGACGTGATCGAGCATCGCCATAACCTTTGCCGTGCGGTTGGACAGATTGAAAAAGTACGAGCGAAGTCTGTTTTTGAGATTCTTCGCCTTGCCGACGTAGATAATCTCGCCTTGCTCGTCAAGCATCATATAAACGCCCGGATTGTCGGGTACGTCTTTTATTTTTGCCTTGAAATCAACCATTTTTGCCTCTGTTTTATCGTTTTACACGATTCGTGTTTTTTTGTCGATTTTTATAAAAACCGCTCATTTTCAACACTTTTCGTGTTTTGCTCTATATTTTTGCAAGTACAATATCGCCGTTATTTGCGGATTTAACCGCTTTTCGATACATTTTGTATTGATTTGAAACACGACTCGTGTTTTATGCGCACATCGCGGCAAAGTCGTTTTTCACGCCGTCTTTGAGCGTGCCTTTGGCGATATTGAGCGAAATTATTTGCTTGCATTTTCTCGCGCCTACAAAATCGCGCATAATTATGTTGACGCAATCGAAATAATCTTTGCCGTCGAGCGTCGAAATGAAACTCGTTGCGTTTTTATCGTGCGTACCCTCGTAGAACTTCGGACCGATTATCGCAATCGGGTCGGTGAGTTGCATTTGCATAACGAACAATCCGCCCTCGCTTTGTCTGTACTTTTCGACGTAAGTCGGGATTGCCTTTTCGAGATACGTCTTTGACGGCTTTTTGTTGAGAGAACCGTCGTAGAATGATTGAAGCGAACTGCCTTTTCTCGTTCCGCCGTCGTTGTTCCTTTGGAACAGATAATTCTTGGTCTTAATGAATCCCGAATTTTCGTTCGCTTTGGACTCGTTGCCCCAAAATACGATAACCTTGCCTCTTACGTCGCCGAGCGTCAACGTTTTTACGAAATCGAGGTCGGATTGCGAGGTATCGTTTTCAACCATAAGTCCTGCAAGTTTTTCGCAAAGCACGCCGTCAACGCAATTCATAACAACGTCGCCGCCTTTGAAATGCTGAAAATCGAGAATGAGCGTTTCGCTCGGATTCGCTTGCAAAAACTCTTTTATGTCATCGACGATAGGTTCGAACAATTCGCCCGAAATCGGACCGTGAAAGATGAACATAGAACCGTATTTATGCTGAACTCGTATATCGAAATATCTTGCGCCGCAAGCCATTTGTTCTTTTATGGTTTTGTCCTGCGTTTTTGCCGCCCACATCATATCTTGCGTGCCCGAATCGTGCGAGCCTGCAATAACGACGTTTGTCAAAAGAGCGTCGTCGCGGATATAACTCATCCACTTGCTCAAAAACTCGTCGGGATTCTGCTTGTCGATTGCCTTGCTCGCCACGCCCGCCATAGAGCCTGCGATCACGCCGATGCAAAGCACCGCGCACAACAACGCAATCAACGCGATTTTGCCTTTCTTTTTCATAAGTCCACCTCACGGATATTATACCTTTATTCGGAAGCAAAATCAATGGCAAAACTCAATCAATTCAACGTCTTGTTGCAAAAACAGTTGCTCGTGCTCGTCGTCGTGTCGGTATCCGTGCTATTCGTGAACGCGAGCGCTGCAAGTATGCCAATCATAACCGCCGTTTCCCGCCTCGAAAAATCGCCGTCGGATATAAAAACTATCATCACGATGAGCAAAAACAAATACCAGTTGTCTTCAAACATACTCGACCTCTTTGACTTTTTACCACAATATGTCGCAAAATGCGCCAAAGTTACAAAAACTTCGTCTTCATATATGCGCTAAAATCTATGTATGGAAACGAAAATCGACTATATCGACGAACAAACCGTCCTCGACTATATACCTCGCAACGCAACGCTTCATTCTCTTGCGGAATTCTTTTCCGCCTGCTCGGACGCAACGCGAAACAAAATCATATGTGCGCTTTGCATAAGCGAAATGTGCGTAAGCGATTTGTCGAGAATACTCGGCATAAATCAAACCACTTGCTCGCACCAACTTCGACTTTTACGCGCGGCGGACATCGTAACCCAACGTCGCGACGGGAAAATCATATATTACTCGCTCAAAAACAGAAAAATCGAAAACGTGCTTCTTGCCGGCGTGGATTTTCTCGACTTGTAAAAATCTCGTATAACGGTAAAATCAATAAAAATTGCAAATTATAAAGTCAATAAAGAAATCGCCCGTTCGGACAATTAAAAGTCATAAATTTAGCCGCTAAAAGCGCAAAAAAACGTACAAAAAAAGCGGATTTTTATCCGCTTTTTACCTTTGTTTTAACGTTTGTTTATATCATTGCCTTATTTGTCGTTTGCGCCGTCGTTTTCGTTATCGCAATCGCCGTTTCCGTCGCCTTTATTGCCTTTTTCTTCATTACTCTCGTTATTTTCGCGCGGATAATCATCAGAAAACTCGTCAAAAGGCGAATCGCCGTCGGGACGTGTTTCTTCATCGAAATCGTCGGAATCCGTCTTTTCGGATTCGGATTTGCGATGACGGTCGTTTTTGCGCAACGCCTTGCCGACGAGTATTGCAATGCGCTTGTAAATAAACTGCAACGTGTAATCGATTGCAACCAGAATCGCGGTGCCGAACAAAGCGATCATCCAGTATTGAACCTTGTCGATTATCGAAGAATCGAGCACGATGTTGTGGCATACGAAGTACAAAAGCGCGAGCGCGCCGTTGATATAAACGATTTTGACGATGAGTTGAACCCACCACTTGATTTTGTCCTTGTGGTTGAGCATTGCGCCCGAAATGATTGCCATAGGTCCGAAATACACAACGTAGCCCATAACCGAGAATACGTCGCCCGCAACCAAGAACGACAGTCCTGCGGACACGACGTACGCAAGCACCGACGAAAGGTAGTACTTTTGCGAAAGAGGGACCATAAGCGCGACTGCGGCGGCAATAAAAAAAGCAACCGTGCTGAATTTTACGACGACGCCGAGCCAAACCATCAGCAAAGCCACCGCCGCGCTTATGCCGGCGAGAGCCACGCGGTAGACCGCCTCTTGTCGTGAAATTTTCTTGCGATTGCGTTTCATATAAAAATTAAAGCTTCCCCCTTCCTCACGTGTTTCCCCTACCGCCGTTCCCCCTCTGCATTCTTTGAGGGAACCCACGGCGTCCGCTCCGCGTGGGGCAACACTCGGTGCTCGCATAAAAAGGTATCGTACTCTTGTTATACCACTCGTTCACGGGCAAAAAAAAATCCACACTCGCCCGTTCTCTTGTACTATCCGTCAAGCTCGACACTCGCTACGGTCGCCGCCGTTGCGGCTCCGATTCCGTCTTCGAAATTACACATT
>URIX01000061.1 GCA_900547975.1 uncultured Eubacteriales bacterium
TTATGCAGAGGGGGAACGGCGGTAGGGGAAACACGTGAGGAAGGGGGAAGTTTTAATATAGAGTTCGCGCACTACACTTTTGTAGAGGAAGAGCAACCCCATTATTATCATAACAAATAATTTGCTTTATTAAACGTCAAATCTCGCGGACATAGGGCGAACTCTTGACTTTCGGCATTGGCTCGTCAAGGTCGAAGTGCGAGGCAAACGACTTGAATATCGGCACGGCGACTACGCATTTGTCCAAAAGTTTCGAAAATAAACTTATAAGCGTTCCGTTGAAAATCGCCATTACGAGCGTTCCCCAGTTGATACCCACGAATTTTTTGAAGAACACGAGCGTCATAGTCGTGCCGAGCGCAAGCATAAACATATCGAAACAAGTTTTGAAAACGGCGGTTTTTATGCGGTATTTTTTGCTTATTCCCATAAAGAACAAGTCGTACACTTCGGGATACAAGTACGTTTTCATAAACAGCGAAATGGAAAAAGCGGACATAGGCACGCCGAGAACAAACATCACGATTCTTGCCCAAAGGTCCATACTTCCCGGGGGCGTTATCGTCGGATTGAACAAGGGAATGAGCCTAAAAAGGTCCAAAACCGCGCCGTATATGAGGCAGGTGACGAACGATGACAGATAGGAAAGGCGAAATTTTTTCATTATTATGCAAAACAGAACGAAAAGTATGGCTTGCAAAACATATTCCGCTTGCCCGAAGGTGAGATTGGGCACGACAAGGCTCAAAATGTATGCGGGGGCAACTATCATCGATATGCCGAAATCCACGCTCGTGAGCATAGCGACGGAAAACGCAAGCAGCACTATTGCCGCAAGATAGACGACCTCGCTCGGAAGTTTCAACTTTTTCATAATACCTCAAAAGTGTTTTTTGCCATAAAAAAACACAGCGCATAGCGTTGTGTGGCGAAAAGGTGACGTCCGTCCGGAAAAGTCCACATAAGGTTTTCATAGAGTTTATAGCACACTTTTCAGAATATGTCAACGGCGGATTTTTTGCGCTAATACTCGAAAAGAGTCTATTTTGGTTGTTGCACAAGTGTAGGATATGTGTTAAAATACGTTTATAATAAATATCATCTTAAAGGGGTGTACATTATGACATTTGCGCAATTTTTGTTCGTGGCAATCGACAAGATGTTCGACGGCTCGCAAAACAACAAGAAAATGCTTCGCTTCAAAGACGTTAAGTTCGAGATAGAAAAGGATATTGCCTATGGCAAAGACGACGCCGAAAAACTCGACACTTACTACGTCAAAAAAGACGGAAACGAAAAATATCCCGTGTTCTTCTACATTCACGGCGGCGGCTTTGTGGCAGGCGACAAACACTATCGCAGAGGTCTTGCCAAATGGGCGGCAAACAAAGGCTTCTTCGTTGTGAACGTCAACTACGGTCTCGGTCCGAAATATCTGTTCCCGAAGGGAATCCAACACCTCGTTGACGCACTCAACTGGGTGGGCGCGAATGCCGAAAAGTACAATCTCGACCTCGACAATATGTGCGTATCGGGCGACTCTGCCGGCGGCTATTATTCGGCAATGCTTGCTTGCGTTTCCACAAACAAGGATTTGCAAACCAGATTCGGCGTCAGCACCGACCTTAAATTCCGCACCGCTATGCTCGACTGCGGCATTTACGACGTCGGCGAGGCTCTCGGACAAAAAATGCCCTTCAACCTCACGGACAAAATCCTCTTCGATTTCAGCGGAATCCACGTCAAGGAACTCGACAAGTACGAATATTTTGACGTTCTCGCGCCGTTCGGCTTCGTAAACGAGCAATTTCCGATAAGTTTCATCACTTATGCGGAAAAAGATATGTTCTGCAAAGGACAAGGACAAAAACTCGTCAAAAAACTTCAAGACCTCGGCGTACACGTCGAGGAACATCACAGCACCAAGTTCTTTGACAACCATTGCTATCCGCTCAACTGGAACAAGGGCGCGGCAATCGAAAACATCCGTCTTTGTGACGACTTCCTCAAACGCGTCGTCGAGAAAAGAGTTTAACGCCGTTTGTCGATAAAAACATAAAAAATTCGTTCATATGCGTCGATTTTCGGCGCATATGAATGTTGTGCGCAATACTTGCGCAAACAGTTGCGAACAATCGGGGCTATATTCGATGAAAAAGAAAACTGTTTTTACCGTTATTTTGATAACTATATTGATTTTTTCGATATTTATGCTTTCGGCGTGCAATCAAGTGCCGGAAGAATACCGAATCGAAAACTTTTACGGAACTTACGATAAACCTGCAACGGACACATACGATGTATTTATTTATCACAAGTCAGAAAATATTGAAGAATATATATCAAGATCGTGGGATATTGTATCTATTGACGGAAGTAATTTTTCGTATAGAAGCAGGTTTACAAACGAAATAGTCGAGGATACATATGACCCGTTGATACTTGCCGAGATAAAGGTTTTAATTGAAAAGTTCGGTTCGTCCGTTACTGTCGAGAAAAAACGAATTGTCTTAAATGATCCAAATATAGTGATACAATACAACAAAACACAGTATTATGAAGATTCGGAATATCAAACTTTGGCGTTGATTCAAAATAAAGACGAGGTAGGTTGCGGACGTTATATCGATATAGACGATGAAAAAAACGTAAAAGTGTTTTGCGCATTTTTAACATCGACTGCGGTTGATGAAAACGGTGTTGAATTTACTATTCACGTCAATAAGTTTTTTAAGAAGTGAGAACAAAATATAAATAGAGGATAGATTTATGGCAAAAGATAAGAAGGCGATATTCAAGCCGAAAGCGCAAGAAGTTGCACCGATTGACGACAAGTATTCGCAAGAGGAAGTGGCGGCGGCAGAGCAACTCGTGCAAAACGAAGAAAAAGACAAAAAGATGTCGGCGGTGCAGACCGCAAGCGCAATCTGGACGTTGATTTGCACGCTGTATTCAATCGCGTCGGTGTGTATGTTCGTCGCAAAAAAGTGGGTGGATTCCACCTACACTTACATTTTGATTCCGTTGCTTGCGGTGCTTGTAATCGTGTTTATAGTGCTTGTGGTGTTGACCTTCAAGGACAAGAAAAAACTGAAAACGAGCATAAAGACCTACAAGAAAATTTTGGGCATATTCAAGGCGTTCGTCAACGTGTTTTTCCTCGCTCTGACTGCCGTGTCTATGGCAGGTCTTGCGACGGGCGAAACGAGTCTCGTCAAGTGGATTGTATTCGGTGCGACGTTCCTCGTAGCACTCGTGCAACTCGCGCTTAAAATAACCAAATTCGTTATGAAGCAAGTGCGCGTGGCGGTGGGCAAAAAGTTCAAGGTGGAAGTGCATCGTTTCGTCGACGGAAAGAAGAAAAGAAAGACCGTTGCCGATTCCGTGCAAGAACACGGATACAAGCAATAATTGCTTGAAAGCACAAAAAAATCACAGGGTTGTTTCAAAACGCAATTTTGCGATAAAATCGCAATAAACAACGTTTATTTATGCAAAACCGACGTGTAAAACGTCGGTTTTGTGTTTTTGTCGTGAATTTAATCAACAGAGAATATCCGTTTCGATTGCGTATTGCAACGCTTGACTACGCGCGCTTTTAGTGCATATTTTAACGTTTTGCAACGTGTGTTTTTGCGCCGTCGTTTCGAGATTTATTTGGTTATTCGATAGAGAAAAATCTGTCGATAAGTTCCCACGATTTGTCGAGATATACGCCGCTTTCTTTTGCGGTCTTTTCGTTGAAAACGCGGTTTTCGAGGCTCTCGTTTTCGGTGCAAAGAGAGTAGTATGCACTTGCCGTTTTCGACGAGAAAAGCATAAACGGAACGGGCTCGTTCGTATGCTTGCGCAAGGACACCGGCGTGAAATGGTCGGGAAGTATGAGCATTGCAAAATCCTCGCCGTTTTGTGCAAAATGCGACACGATCGGCGACACGATTTTTGCGTCGATAAGTTCGATTGCCTTGACCTTGCCGAAAGCGTCGCCCTGATGCCCGCACTCGTCCGTCGCTTCGATGTGGACGAAGCAGAAGTCCTCGCCGTTTTCAAGCGCGTCTATCGCCGCTTGCGCCTTGCCGTCGAAGTTGGTGTCGAGCGTTCCGGTTGCGCCCTCGACGTCGATTGAATCCATACCGCTGCCGATGGCTATGCCTTTTAGCAAATCCACCGCGCTTATCATTGCGCCTTTTTTGCCGTACTCGTCCTCGAAGTCGGGGATAGACGGTTTTGTGCCTTCGCCCCAAAACCATATCGCGTTTGCGGGATTTTCGCCGCGCGCTATTCTGCGTTGGTTGACGGGGTGGTCTTTCAAAAGTTCGTACGAGTTTTCGATAAACGCCGTAAGGTCTTTTCCGAGTTCGCCTTTGGGCAGATATTCGCCTATGCGTCTGTCGCTTATCTCGTGCGGCGGCGTAAGGTCGTTGCCCGCCTTTGCGTGGGCAACTATGAGGCAGTTGCGATAACTCGTGCCGACGTAAAATTTGTATTTGTCCGAAGAAAGATTGTCGATGACGCAGTTCATAAGTTCGCGCGCTTCGTCCGCGCTTATCTCGCCCGCGCTGTAATCGAGCATAATTTTGTCCTCGAACGGCTCGTCTTGCGAGAGCGTGACGAGATTTGTGCGCATAGCAAGGTCGTCGGCTTTCATATCTATGCCGATTGAGAGTGCTTCGAGCGGACTTCTGCCCGTATAGCAGGCGCGCGCGTCGAATCCGAGTACGCCGAGATTCGCCACGTCGCTGCCGGGGGCGAGTCCGTCGGGAACGGTTTTCACAAGTCCGATTTGCGCCGTCTGCGCCAAAGCGTCCATATTCGGTGTGCGAGCGGCTTCGAGCGGCGTTTTGCCGCCAAGCGATTCGACGGGATAGTCTGCCATGCCGTCGCAAAGTATCAAAACGTATTTCATTTGACACCCCCTTTGCGGTTATGATAATTCTTTCACTTGCATTTGTCAATTTTATGTGTTAAGTTATATTAATAAGCGAAAGGTGTATGGCATAGCCATACGGAAAGGGAAATTTTGGCAAAATCTGTTGACAAAAACCTCAAAAAATTACCGCTCGGCGCGATACGACCGCAAGGTTGGCTGCTCGACCAAATGCGTTTTGCAAGCAATCTTCAAAAGCGTATCGGCTCGCTGTCGGGACTTGTCAAGGACGGAGAATGGAACGGCGGCGAAAGCCTGCCTCGCTACGTCCGAGGTTTGATTTTGCTCTCTTGCGCTCTCGACGACAAAAACCTCAAAGAGAAAGTGACGAGTTTTATGTCGCTCATATTCGCAAGCGCAAACGAGGGCGGCGATTTCGGGCCTAAAAACACGTCGTCGCTCACGCCCAAAATCGAGGCGGTAAAAACCCTTTTGACCTATTACGAAGCAACGGACAACGAGCGCGTTTTGCCGTTTTTGAAAAAGTTTTTCAAGAGCCAGTTCAACACTTATTCGGTGAGTTCGAGTTGGTACGATTCGAGAGCGAGATTGCTTGAAGAAATATGCGCGATAGAAGCCGTTTACAGAGAGACCGACCTCGAATGGTTGCAGGACTTGGGCGAGAAACTTCGCGACAGTTCGAATGACTGGTTCAAACTCGCAAACCGCTTTCCGTACAAAAAGCCGTATCAGCGTTACATCTCGCAAACGGCACTTAAACATATTCAAAAACAGGTTTTAAGCGTCGATTGTGCAAAAGACGGCGCAAAAAAGCATAGGACGCTTACGCCCGAATACGTCAACAATCAGTGGCACAAAAAGAAGCATAAAGTCGCCGTGGAAACAAGAGGCGTAAACCTTGCAAAGGCGATAAAATATCCTGCCGTGTACGGCAGATTTATCGGTGACGATAACCTTAAAAACTTGTCGCTCAAACTCGTTTGTGCACTCGAAAAGAGACACGGAACGCCGCTTGGTATGTTTGCGTGCACGCCGAGAATCGCGGGTGCGAAAGGCGTGGGCGCGGTTGACGTCGAGGCGGGCGTAGAGATGCTCGAATCTCTCGTCGAGGTCGTGAAAGAAACCAGAAGTTACGAACTTGCCGACCTTATAGAGCGCATCGTTTTCAATATGGTTGCGGGGGCGAGTTTCGACGATTGTTCCGCCGTTCAGGATATGGTTTTCGTTAATCAGACGGAAGCCTCGCAAGCAAGAAAATTGCCGTATGCCGATGAAGACAATGCGTTCTACACCAAGAAAGCGTCGAGGGGCGCAATCGCGCTTTTGAGCGCGTATCCGCTCTTTTTGCAAACGGCGTGTATGGTGAAGGACGAGCAACTCAATTTCATCACGTATGCGCCTTGCACTATGGACGTGTCCGTCGGCGGTTTTAGCCTCACGATTTCCGAACGCACGGGTTATCCGTTCAGAAACGCAGTCGTGTTCAAAGTGGAACAGGCGGACGGCGAACCCGAAGTCAAAATCAATTTCCGCGTGCCGAAAAACACGTATATGCAACTCATATCCGGCGGTCAGATAGTGGCGAGCGGAAGCAAAGAGATTTCCGTCAAGTGCATACTCAAAGCGGGAAGCACTTTTATGCTAAAAATGAACATACCGCTCACCGTCGAGGAAAACGCGGACGGCTCTCGCAGTTTGTTCAAGGGCAATCTGCTTATGGCGCTCAAACTGCCTTGCGACGTCACGCAAGATTCGAGCGACAGACGTACGCTCATAGTAAAATGCTCGAAAAAGTGGAACATCGCGCCGCTTTTGTCCAAGAAATCGTCCAAAAAACTGTTCGAGGACGAAAGGGTGGTCGTGCACGATATATCGGGCGTGCCGTTTGCCGAGGAACAGCCGCCTTTCGAGTTGAAAATCCGTTCCAAAAACGTGCTGAACTGGGATTACGACACGAGCGGATTCGAGTCATTCCCGAAAAAGTGTAGTTTTTCCGAGGAAAGCCTCGAAAGAACCTACGTTCCGTTCGGCTGTACGCTCACGAGAATAGCAAAATTCCCCAAATGCCTCAAATAAGAAGGTGAAATATGAGAACGCTTGAAAAAAAATACTCGAAAATAGAAAGGGTCGTGGCAAAAGGCAAGTTTTCCGCTTGCGTGTATTTGCGCACCGTGTTTCTTGCCGCGATTTTGGGCGGTCTTACGGCGGTCGTCTGGATTTTTAAGGATAAAATCGAGGGCTTATTCACCAAAACCGAGCCTGCCCGATATCTCACCGACGACGTTATGCGCTGGGTGCTTTTGGGCGTCGGCATTATCGTTCTTTCAAGTCTGCTCATCGAAACAATTCGTCTTAATTCAAAAGAATTGGTACTCACGCCGGACAAGGTCGTTTTCAGAGAGGGAATTCTCAACATTCGCACCGTCGTCATACCTCTTTGCGAAATCAAGATGGTCGAAACCAAGCAAAACGCCCTCGAACGTCTTCTGGGCGTCGGCAAAGTTCTCATCGTATCCGACGCGCAACAACCCTATCTCGTCAAAAACGTCAAATCCCCCGACAGATTATCTCGTCGTATCATGCGCCAAGTCGCCGATGTCAACGAGTCGATGAGGTTTGGGGGGATACCTCAAATTCGTTTGGTCGGCAGCCCAAAGTAAAAACTGCGCTATTTGGCGAATAACTGCGGCAACGCCCTTTTCGTATTATCGAGAGGGGTGTTTTTTTGTAGCCTTTACAGAATAATCGTCGTTTACCCTAAATAACACATCACCCCTTCCCTTCGGGCTTTCCCCTATTGCTCAAAATTACGTCATTTCTCTACAAAACCATACATCGTTCGCAAGAGGGGAAGTCGGCACTCACATAGAAAGGTATCGTCCTCTCATTATGCCACTCGTTCACGGGCGAAAAAAATCCACACTCG
>URIX01000062.1 GCA_900547975.1 uncultured Eubacteriales bacterium
GCCGCCTTGCGGCTCGTGTTCCGTCTGCGAATTAGCACATTCCGTTTATAAGTACACCTTGAATGAGTGAGCATTTGTCCGCTTGCGTGCATAGCACGCCCTCACCAAGCAAGCACTCGCACGGAATTGCGGTTTGAATTTTGACCGTCATATTTTTAGAGTAAAGAGGGCTTGCGCGGTTAGTGATTGCGAGAACAAGTGCGGTGTCAAGCAATAAATTTTATTTATCGCTTTCACCGCAACACCGTTTGAGCAACGCTTCGCGGACGGCGGTTTCTTATCTCGTCTTCGAATATGCACATACCGTTAATAAGTGCGCCTTGAATAAGTTTTTGTTTAACCGCTTGCGCACAAAGTGCGCTTCACCAAGCAGATAATTTGGCGAAACTGTGGCAGGAGGGTTTATCCTTGCTTGGTTTGATAGCGCAAATTCTCTGCGCGGTAGGAGAGCAATAAATCAAGCAAGGCTCTCGACAACACGCAACGTTGCGTGTTGTCGGTGCATTGGCGTAGATTTTTGCTCTTTTGCTTGACACGACGGCTTCTTTTTTTTATAATGGTTTAGCATTTATATATTTATATATAGTAGATAGCAAAAATAAAAGTCCCTAAAAGACGGAGGAATATCGTTATGAAACAAACCTACCAACCCAAGAAAAGACAAAGAAGCAAAGTGCACGGCTTCCGTGAAAGAATGTCCACCAAGAGCGGCAGAAACGTTCTTAAAAGACGTCGCAACAGAGGCAGAAAGAAACTCAGCGCATAAGGCGTAATCCGAAATGCAAAAGCAATTCAGACTCAAAAAGAGAGCGGCGTTTGCCTACGTTTACCGCAAAGGCGAAAAAGCCTCTGCAAGGGACTTGTTGCTTTTGAGCGCGAAATCCAAAGAAGGATTGAAAATCGGGTTGTCCGTATCCAAAAAAGTGGGCAATGCCGTCACTCGCAATCGCGTAAAGAGGTTGCTTCGAGAGGCGATAATGCCGCTTACGGACAGAATCGACGACGGATTTATGTACGTTATCGTGGCGTATCCGTCCATTGCCGAGAAAGATTTTTTCTCGGTGTCGAAGTCGGTTGAACAGGCGTTTTCAAGAGCGGGGAAACTCAAATGATAAAGAAATTTTGTTTGTTTTTGCTGCTTTTGTACAAGCGTACTCTTTCGCCGATAACGGGCAACCGTTGCGCATACACTCCGACGTGTTCGATGTATTCGTACGACGCTATAAGCAAGTACGGCGCGCTTTTGGGGATTGTTTTGACAATCGAGAGGCTCTTGAGATGCACTCCGTTTGCCAAAGGCGGTTTCGACCCCGTCAGAGAGAACTATCGAGGAAAAACTAAATGGTTAATATGAGTTATCCGCGCAGACGGAAATTGCAGATATATCTCATCGCGGCTATGCTCGCGATTTTGTGCTGCATTCTGGTTGCGTGCAACAGCGACAACTCTTACAGTGTTGCGGGCGAAACCGTGAGCGAACCGACCCACTTTATGGCAAAGTTTATGATTATCATAAACAATGCTCTCGGCGGCGGCGTTGCGAGTTTCGGTTGGACGGTCGTTTTGTTTACGGTCGTATTGCGTCTTATCCTTTCGCCGCTCGACATTTGGCAAAAGGTCATCGCCAGAAAGAACAACAAGGCGATGGAACGTATGAAGCCGCAACTTGAAGTTTTGCAGGCAAGATACGCCGACGACAAGCAAAGATTGCAACAAGAGCAAATGGCTCTTTACAAAAAAGAGAAGTATTCCACGATGGGTATGTGTTTGCCCACAATCGTGACTTTCGTCGTGTTCTTCGTCGTGTTCGCAGGATTCAGACAAATGGTCGGCTATCAGTTTGCAAAGGACTACAAAGAGTGCGTAAAGACCTACAATGCGTCTATTGCCGAGCAAATCGAGCAAAATAAAGACAAGGAATTTATCGTAGACAACGGCGACGGAAAATACGACATCGACGACGTTGCAAAGACCGAAGCCGGCGCGGAATTTTATGCGAAGGCAAAGAAAAACGCACAACACGCCGTTTACGAAGTCTATTATTCCGAAGACCAAGTCACGATAAGAAGTTTCCTTTGGATTAAAAACATTTTCGTTTCGGACAACTGGGCGCAAGCAGTGCCCGACTTCGCGACGGTCACCGGTCAAAAGGGTATGGCAACGTCCAAACTCACAGGTATCACCATCGACGAATACAACGACGTTATGGCAGAAGTGCTCGGAACGGGCGGATACGGCAAAGACGGCAAATGGAACGGCTTGCTCATTCTTCCCGTGTTGTCCATAGCACTTAGTCTGCTTTCCACAAAATTGCTTTCGGGCTCTCAAGCGCAACCCCCTGCGCCCGCACAGAACGCACAAGGCGAGGGTGCGGAAAAAGCCAAAGCGCAACAACAATCTATGAAGATGATGCAGTACGTTATGCCCATAATGATGGGTGTATTCGCGCTGTTCTATTCGGGTGCGTTCGCGCTTTATATGTTCACAAGTTCGTTATGCGCGATTCTGTTCCAACTCACCTTCAATCTTATCGCAAAACTCGTCGATAAGAGCAGAGAAGGCGCGAGCGGGGTTGCAAAAAGATAGGAGATAAAATGGAAAAATCGATAGAAACACAGGCTTCATCCGTCGATCTCGCGGTCGAGAAGGCGTTGGTGGAACTCGGTGTATCAAAAGACAAAGTTGACGTCGAAGTCATCTCGAAGGGCGGACTCTTTTCCAAAGCGAAAGTCAGAGTCACCGTCAAGGATTCAATCGCCGACAAAATGGCGGAATTTTTCAACGGCACGCTCTCTCGTATGGGACTCGTATCCCGCGCGAGCGTAGAGGATAAAAACGGCACGCTTTACATCACGATTGCGGGCGACGACAGCGGCGTTGCAATCGGATACAGAGGCGAAGCGCTCGACGCGTTCCAGTATCTTGCGCTCACCTTCCTCAACGAGCAAAAATGCGACTTCAAAAAAGTCGTCGTCGATTGCGAAAACTACCGCGAAAAACGCAAAGAAACCCTTTCCGCGCTCGCTCTCAAAATTGCGCAAAAGGCAGTGCGTTTGCAAAGAAAAATCGCTCTTGAACCTATGAATCCGTTTGAAAGACGAATCATTCACAGCGCGCTTGCGGACAGCGACGTCGCGGACACCGAAAGCGAGGGCGAAGAACCCAATCGCTATATCGTCATCGTTCCGAAGGGTGTGGAACTCAAAGACCAACGCCCCATCAAGAACGGCGAAAGAGAACCGAGAAAAGACGGCAAGAGGGACCGCAAGGATTTCCGCAAAGGCGACCGCAGAGATAACAGAAACGGAAATGACGCTCGCGAGCGTAAGCCGAGAGAAGAAGAACCCGAAGTGCCGGACGGCAGAGTATATCGCGGATATTTCACGGAGCAAGACGATTTCGTAAAACCCGTTGCGCAATCCGGTCCGCCCAAATTCAAGAGTTTCGGCGGCAAAAAGAAATTCTGACAATCATTCCGAAAGGAAGAAAATAATGAGTACGATAGCGGCAATTTCATCACCGATAGGTGCAGGTGGTATCGGCATAGTGCGCGTGTCCGGCGAGGACGCGCTTCGCATCGCCGATGCCATTTTCTCTTTTTCACGCAAAAACGCCTCGAAAGGCGTCGTTTCCGCTTGCGGCGACGAGCAAAACAAAATCGACGTCGAGCAAGAAAAGGGACTTCGCCAAGTATGGACGCCGTTTTATATGAATTACGGAGTGTTCGACGCGGGTGAGTTTTGCGACAAGGGATACGCCGTTTATTTCCCCAAAGGACGCTCGTATACGGGCGAAGATACGGTTGAGTTTTATTTGCACGGCGGCGTTCGCATAATGCAGGGCGCGCTCGACGCACTTTTGCGCGGCGGCGCGGTTATGGCAAAAAACGGCGAGTTCACAAAGCGTGCTTTCCTCAACGGAAGACTTTCGCTTGCCGACGCGGAAGGCGTAATCGATATGATAAACGCAGAGAGCGTGGCGGGCGTAAAGGCGGCGTACAGACTTATGCAGGGCAACGTGTCCAAGTGTATCGACGCAATCCTCGAAAAACTCGGCGTGCTTATCGCAACGCTCGAAGCGACCCTCGATTATCCCGACGAAATGGAAGACGAGGTTTTGCCGTCTCTGCCCGATTCTGTGAACGAAATTCTCGACGACGTAAACAAACTCATATCCACCGCAAAGAGCGGACGCATTGCAAAACACGGTATAAACGTTGCGCTTGCGGGCAACACCAACGCAGGCAAATCCTCGCTTATGAACGCGCTGCTTAAAGAGGACAGAGCAATCGTAACCGACGTTGCGGGAACGACTCGTGACACGGTTGAGGACAGTTTCGAGTGCGACGGCGTGAAGATAAATCTCGTCGATACGGCAGGAATACGCGAGAGCGACGATATCGTCGAGGCAAAGGGAATCGAGCGAGCAAAGCGTGCGTTTGAGGGTGCGGACGTTATATTGCACGTCGTGGACACAACCGCCCCCGACGATAAGGAATGGGATTTTTCGGGCAAGACCGTGTTTGAGGTTTACAACAAATGCGACGTTTCGCACTTTGACAAAAAGTGCGGCAAGAACGAGTTCGAGATAAGCGCAAAGACAGGCGAGGGCGTGGACGAGTTGGCGCACGCAATAGCCGCTTTGTACAAGCAAAGCAAAGTCGGCGATGGTGAGATAATCACGTCCGAAAGACACGTTTCGGCACTTTACGAAGCAAAAACAGCACTTGAATGTGCGATTTCGTCACTTGACGACACAATCGATTGCACGCTTATCGATTTGAGAAGGGCGTACGACGCACTCGGCGAGATAACGGGCAAGACCGCAACGCAAGATGTCGTGAACAGTATCTTTTCACGATTCTGCGTCGGGAAGTAAATTGCAAAACGAAAAAACAAACCAAACAAATAAGCAAATAATTATATAAAAAATAAAGTTATATATTTAATCTGTATAGACGATATATACGCGAAAGATTAGTATAAAGATACGGACAGTAAACCGATATGGAAAAGTTTGACGTTGTCGTCATAGGCGGCGGACACGCGGGTGTGGAAGCCGCGCTTGCAAGCGCAAGACTCAATAAAAAAACGCTAATGTTGTGCCTCGATTACGGCACGGTTTCTTTTATGCCTTGCAATCCTGCAATCGGCGGCACGGCAAAGGGACATCTTGTCAAAGAGGTGGACGCGCTCGGCGGACAAATGGGACTTTCGGCGGACAAAGCGCTTTTGCAAATCAAGACGCTCAATTCGGCAAAAGGTCCTGCCGTGTTTTCTCTTCGCGGACAAGAGGACAAGGCTCTGTATCACGAGATTATGCTCGATGTGGTGAAAAACACCGACAATCTCACCGTTCTCGACAAAGAGGCGAGCGAGATTCTTTGCAAGGACGGCAAAGTCGAGGGCGTTGCCACGACGGACGGCGAAAAGTACGAGTGCAAAGCAGTCGTGCTTGCAACGGGCGTGTATCTCAACGGCGCGATAATCATAGGCGATTATGTCAAAAAGAGCGGTCCGAGCGGTTTCCGCGCGGCAAATCACCTCACCGACAGCCTTGTGAAACTCGGCGTGCCTATGCGCAGATTCAAGACGGGAACGCCTGCGAGAATATATCGCGACAGTATAGACTTTTCCAAAATGGAAATTCAACTCGGCGACGACAGCGACAGATTTTCATTTATGTCGCCGCACTCGACGTTTAAGGAAGAGCCTTGTTATCTCACTTACACCAACGCGCAAACGCACAAAATCATACTCGACAATATATCGAGAAGTCCGCTTTACAACGGCACGATTTTGTCCGTCGGTCCTCGCTATTGTCCGTCCATAGAAACCAAAGTTATGCGGTTTAAGAACAAGGAACGCCACCAGATTTTCGTCGAACCCGAAGGCGCAAACAGCGAAGAAATGTACATACAGGGTATGTCAACGTCTTTGCCTCACGATGTGCAAGAGCAGATGTATCGCACTTTGCCCGGTCTTGAAAATTGCAGATTCGCAAAGTACGGATACGCAATCGAATACGATTGTCTCGACCCGCTCGGAATGTATCCGTCCCTCGAAAACAAAGTCGTAGAGGGCTTGTTCTCGGCAGGGCAGATGAACGGAAGCAGCGGATACGAAGAAGCGGCGGCGCAAGGACTCATTGCGGGAATAAACGCCGCGCGTAAGGTCGACGGAAAAGAACCGCTCGTTCTCGGTCGCGACGAAGCGTATATAGGCGTGCTTATCGACGACCTCGTGACCAAAGGCACGAACGAACCCTATCGTATGATGACTGCGCGCGCCGAACATAGAATTATGCTTCGCCAAGACAACGCGGATATGCGCCTTACGCCCATAGGCAGAGAAATAGGGCTTGTGGACGACAAACGCTATGCTCGCTATCTCGAAAAGAAAGAGATGATACAAAACGTGCTTGTTATGTCACAAAAGACTATGCCGAGAGAAAAGGTTGACGCGCTTTTTGCGACTCTCGGAGAAGAAATGCCGCAAAAAACGCCCACGCTCGGCGAGATTTGCAGACGACCTGCAGTATCTTACGCGGACGTAAGGCAGTTTATCGATTTTCCGTGCGACGACGAAGCGTTGTCGGCGGCTGTCGTAGAGTTGAAATACGAGGGCTATCTCAAAAAAGAGCAAGCCGCCGTGAACGAACAAAAGCGACTCGAAAACAAACTTATCCCCAAAGATTTCGATTACGAGTCCATAAAAGCGTTGCGTATCGAGGCAAGACAAAAGTTGTCCGAAATACGCCCCCTCAACCTCGGTCAAGCCTCGCGCATATCCGGCGTATCACCTGCCGACGTTGCCGTTTTGATAGTCGCTTTGCGCTAAAAAGAAGATAATTTGATTTTTTTACTCGCTTACTTTTTGCAAGCGAGTTTTTCTTTTTTGTTCGGACAAAAAACAAAAGAATTTTTATCTTATCGCAGTTAACCGCATTAGAATCACGAAATTTTAATGGTATTTTAAGCATTTTAAAAGACGAAAACAAAATACCCGTTTAGAATGCCGCTTTTGCAAAAAACGGCATTCTAATGTCAATCGTCAGGCCATATTTTTGCACTGTTTTGTCGCATAGTGCGCAAAAATATTTACAAATCTTGCATTTGTAACAAATTTTATTTTGCACTTTTGTTAAGAATTTTATAAAAAAATAAAAAAAATTTAAAAAAATTTACAAAAACCCCTTGACGAACTAATTTTTCAGTGCTAATATGTCAATGTAATCAAGAGACAAACGGATTACAAATCAAACAGCTCATAATTTTCCCCCTTATCATAGCAAGCGGCTTTGGGTGTTCACCCGAGGTCGTTTGCGCTTTTATAGCGCCAAACAGCGAATAACTGCGTCAGGCACGGCTTGCCTCAAAATCGTGTACGCTAATGTACACTGGGTTTTGATTCAAGCCGTGCCTTTCTGGTTCTTCATCTGTTTGGCACTATAAAAGTGTTTAATAAAAAAAGAGTGCACGGCGTGTACTCTAAAATTATAATTTCCCCCTTCCTCACGTGTTTCCCCTACCGTCGTTCCCCCTCTGCATTCTTTGAGGGAACCCACGACGTCCGCTCTGCGTGGGGCAACACTGACGCGATTGACT
>URIX01000063.1 GCA_900547975.1 uncultured Eubacteriales bacterium
GACGGGATTGCAACCTACTGTTATGGCAAATATATTGAAACTCACCTTGCCGAGCAGTGCGCAAATCGACGCCGACGAAATCGGACTTGCAACCGAAGAAGGGCTTATTTTGCCGCAAGGCTGCACGGCGTTTGCGACGTTCGCAAAATAAACAATAGCGTTAGATACTCGATTTTCGGCGATATTTAAGAAAAATATATGCCGAAATCGCAACTACGAAATACAATCGAAAAAACGACATATAGGACTCAATTATGACTTATCAAGACCTCAAAATCGTATACGAGGACAATCACATTTTGGTTGTCGTCAAGCCTTACGACGTTCCCGTGCAAGCGGACGAGAGCGGCGATGCGGATATGCTCACTATGCTTAAACAGTATCTTGTGGAAAAGTACAACAAACCCGGCGACGCATATCTCGGACTCGTCCATAGGCTCGACAGACCCACGGGCGGCGTTATGGTGTTTGCCAAAACCTCGAAAGCCGCTTCGAGACTTTGCGAAGCAATCCGAGACGGCGGTGTGGAAAAGAGATATTTGGCAATCGTGGAAGGCGCGCCGAGATACAGCGCGGACAAACTCACTTGCTATCTCAAAAAATTCCCCGATACGAACACGGTCAAAGTCGTGCCCGCACTTTCCGAAGGCGCAAAATACGCCGAACTCGACTACAAGGTTTTGAGCAAAAAGACGGATGTAAGTTTGCTTATGGTCAATCTCGTCACGGGGCGCGGACATCAAATCAGAGTGCAACTTGCAAATATGGGCAATCCGATTGTAGGAGACAAGAGATACGGCAACGGCTCGCAAACGAGATTTCCGCTTTGCCTTTGGGCGACAGAACTTCGCTTTGCACATCCCGTAAGCGGCAAAGAAATGGTGTTCAGAGTCTATCCGCCCGAAGTTGCGCCGTGGACTTTGTTCGATATGGACGCATTTTTGAACATCACAATCAAAAACTGCTATTGATTATATCCGATAAAACAGCGAAAAACGCCGTCGTTTGACGGCGTTTTACTGTATTTTAGTGTGATTATTTTAGATAGATATATAATATTGACAATTCAAGTTCAACGATTTGATTTTGTAATTTCAGTCGTTGTTTTTGGTTGGTTTTATATTGCCGTTTATTCAATTTTTTTTTGCAAAAATTTTTAGTTGCGAAATTGTTGAAAAAGCAGACGAAAACTTGCGTAATGCTCAAAAACGGTTGGATTTTTCGCTTGTTTTTCGATTTTTGCAACAACAAACAGCCGACGCGAGTCGGTTCATCGTTTTTTCAACTGTCGTGGGGTTTTTACATATTTTTTGCGACAAAATATTTGTCGGTTTGAAGTCGCTTGTATATTGACGAGATGTATTTGTCGTTTGCAAAATCCTTTTGAAGCGCGCTTTCGTCATAGCCGAGAGAGGATAGGTTCTTTGCAAACTCCGCTTCTGCGTTTTCCAGTCGTCTGAAAGTCGTGCGCATTGCGATGTTGCGTGCTTTCGATATTTCCTCAAAAGTCATTTTTCGGAACATTCTGTCCGTAAGTATCTCGCACGATTTGTCTTTCATTTGGTTGAGCGACTCGTTGATGAGGTATCGCAAGTTGACAATTTTGCGCTTCTCGTCGGTCAGCGCGATGATTTCACTTATTAATTGCTCGTTGCTTACACCAATTTTTAGGTGTTTGCTTTGAAAACTCGATTTTACTCGACTTTCGATGCCAAAGTTTAGTTCTTTTACGATTTTAGGTAAAAGGACATAAGCAACAAGCACCGTGTTGCACCAATTTTTTTTCATAGTTTTCCCTCCGAAATTGTTGGAAATATAAATCCTTGGCTACACAATACATACGAAAAACGCAAAAAGTCAATATTTTATGTCATTTTTTTTGTAATTTTATTTGTTTTTTCTTTTTTTTACAGCAAGAAACCCAAAAGGAACGCAAAAACCATACTTATGGCGCATTGCGTGGCTTTTTTGAGCGTCAAATCCCAAAAGCCGACGCCGCATTTTGAAAGGAAAGTGTAGTTTTGCAAAGTTATGGACAATCCGCCAAGAGAAACCGCGCCCGTGCATAGCGTGACGCCCAGTTGCAAGTTTTGGCACTTCGAACATTCGATACTCGCCCTTGTCATTTCGATAAGGGAATATATTGCGGACAATACCGGTTCGCTTGCGCCTTGAAGGTGCGAAAGCGCGTCGCGGATCCCGAGAAGTTCGAGAGTGTCCGCAATCATTCCGCAAATGACGATGTATCCGCCGACGTAAAGCATATTTATCGTCGCTTTGGATACAGCGCGCGAGAGCAGTCCGTCAACGTCGCTCTGAGAGGATAAAGCGGAAACGTCGCGGCTGTCGTCTTTCTTTTTGCGATATATCAAACCGTTCACGATTGCGCCCATATAGTGCGCCGCGAGTACGATAAGTCCGACTTTTTGATTTGCAAAAATCGCGCCGCCTATCGTGCCTATCATAAACACCGGACCAGACGTCGAACAGAACGAACATATGCATTTCGCGTCTTTTTGCGAGATTGCGCCCGCGCTGTACAACTCGTATATGGTGCTTGCGCCGACGGGGTAGCCGCACAGCATACTCAAAAACAAAACGTACGCGCTTTCTTTGGGTGCATTGTACATAAGTTTAACGCTTTTCTCGCCTGCCTTTGATATCGTGCCGACCGCACCCATATATGTCAAAAGCAAAGAGCAAAAATAGAAGGGAAACAAAGAGGGAAGCACGCTCGATGCAAACAAACTCAAACCTCGCCTTGCGGAGTCGAGATAATAGTCGGGCTTTGCGAGCATAAATGCCATAAAAGCGATAACGGCAATGCAGGCAAAAACTTTCGGAATTTGCGCCTTTTTGAGTTTGTGCATACAAAATCATATTCTTTTACAAAGCAAAATATTGCCCTGCAAACAATGTTTTACCAACTAAAATGATTTAACAAAAAAAAGCGTGCCGACAGGCACGACGATATTGTAACTTGCGCAGTTGTATTTGCGCTGTGCGCAAGTTATATTGTCCCTTCGGACAATGATATTGCGGCAAAGCCGCAGTTAAGGAATATTCAAATATTATTCAGACGAACCAAGTTGCCTTAGCGACGATTTTTGCTTAGTCGCACAATTTTTGAATTTTTGCGGCTTTTTCGTCGAGGTCGACGAGAGGACGGACGGGGCAGTCCTTTTCGCAATCGCTGTGCTTGAAGAAGAAATAGCCGTCCGATTGTGCCAAAAGGGCAAACAATGCTTTCTTTTTTGAGGGTTTGAACGCCAAGGCGGTGCAATAGGGCGGTTGCTCGTTTGCAAGATTAATCAAATCTTTTGTAAGTCCCAAAGTCGCGCTTGCAGCGATTCGCTTTATCGTCGAGCGTGTGTAGCGTTTGCTCGTCAGTCCCAAAAACTCGTTCATATTGTTGAAGGCAGATTGCGAAATGCGATTTTCCATACCCTCGCTGATGTTTGCGATTTCTTTGAGTTGAGCGGCACTCATCGCTTTCATTGCGTACGTTGAAATGACGTTGTATTTGTCGATATTTGCGTGCGTCGAAAGGTCGACGAACGGCGGAACGAATGCCGAAACGTCCGCGTTTTGTGCGATTAGATTACGGATTTTAGTTGACGACATAAACTTTTTGTCGTCGTCGGGTTTACGCTCGACAGAGTGGTATTGAACCTTTCCGCCGTACGCCGCGCCCGCTTTCATATATTCGACCGCAAGAATGTTGTTGGGGGATTTAAGCATATTCGACACGTCGGGGCGAATTTTGTCGAGAGCGAGAGTTCTCGACTTTGCGACTGAATAACCTTCGCTCAAATAGCCTTTGAGAAGATTCGATACGTCTTTTGATTCGCTTCTCATAAACTCTGCCGCCATATTCAAATCCTCGATTTCTTCGCTTTCCGTGCCGAAAGAGAGGGTGAATTCGCCGAGCATAGACAGCGTTTTGAGCGCGCCTTCGGCAAATCCTTTTGCGGCTGAGAGGGAATATACGGTGGGAAGTTCGAGCACCAAATCCGCGCCTGCCTGAATCGCCCAGTTAGCGCGGGTGTAGCGGTCGGCTATGCACAAATCGCCGTGTTGCGTGAATGACGAACTCATAACGACGACGAGCGCGTCCGCGTTCGTTTCGCGCTTTGCCTTTTTGAGTTGCTTTAGATGTCCGTTGTGAAACGGGTTATATTCTGCGATTACGGCGGTTATTTTCAAAATAGGTCCTCATTATTGTTGATTTTTAATTTTTAAGTAATTATAATTATATCTAAAAATAAAACATTTGCAATCAATGTGCAACAGTTTAGGAGTTTTATATGACGCAATTTGTTGAAAACCTTATGAGCAGAGCAAGCAAACTCGCCAAAACGATCGCGCTTGCAGAAGGTACGGACGTGCGCGCGGCAAAAGCGGCTGAAATCCTCACGCAAAAGAACGTTTGCAAGGTTGTTCTTATCGGCAACGAAGACGAAATCAAAGCAAAATTCCCGGAAATCGACTTCTCGGGCGTTTCTTTCGACGACCCCAAGACGAGCGAACACAGAGCCGAATACGCAAATACTCTTTACGAACTTCGCAAAGCGAAGGGTATGACGGAAGAACAAGCCTTGAACATCGTCACAAACAATAATATGTTCTATGCTTGCGTCGCTCTCAAACGCGGCGACGTGGACGGTGTCGTGGGCGGCGCGGTGTTCAGTTCCGCAGACGTATCCAGAGCCGCATTCCAAGTCATCAAAGCCGCACCCGGCATCAGTTCCGTGTCCAGTTGCTTCGTAATGGTTCCGCCCGAAGACTTCAAATATAAGAAATATCCCGCATACATCTTCTCGGATTGCGCGGTCATTCCGTATCCGACGAGCGATCAACTTTCCGACATCGTCGTTGCGGCGGCAGGCAGCGCGAAGAAGATTTGCGAAATGGATCCCAAGATCGCAATGCTTTCTTTCTCGACGAAGGGCAGCGCAAATCACGAATCCGTCGAAAAAGTGCGCGTCGCGTATCAGAAGGTCAGAGAAGAACATCCCGAAATCGTCGTTGACGGCGAACTTCAACTTGACGCTTCTTTGGTTGACAGCGTTGCAAATCAAAAAGCACCCGGCAGTCCCGTCGCAGGTCAAGCGAACGTTCTCGTTTTCCCCAACCTCGACGCAGGCAACATCGGCTACAAGATTGCTCAACGCTTCGGCAACTGTATGGCAATCGGACCCATTATGCAAGGTCTCGCTCTGCCCGTAAACGATTTGAGCAGAGGTTGCGTTGCGGAAGACATTGCGGCAGTTGCGGCAATCACAGCGCTTCAATCCGTAAAAGACTAATAGAGGTAAAATTATGAAAATTCTCGTTATCAACGCAGGCAGTTCGTCGCTCAAATACCAACTTATCGATATGGACACCGAGCAAGCGGTTCTCAAGGGAATCTGCGAGCGCATCACGTTCAAGGGCAGTGAGTTGACCCAAAAGACGGCGGACGGCAAGGTGCTTAACGTCAAGCAAGATATGAAAGATCACACCGCGGCAATCGAACTCGTGCTCAAAGCGATGGTCGATCCGAAGTTCGGCGCAATCAAATCCACCGACGAAATCAGCGCGGTCGGGCACAGAGTGCTTCACAGCGGCGAGGACTTCAAGAGTTCCGTCTTAATCGACGACGAAGTTATCCGCATTTGCGAAAAGAATGCGGAACTCGGACCCCTTCATATGCCGGGCAACATTGCGTGCATAAAGAGTTGCAGAGAAGTTATGCCGGGCGTTCCTATGGTTGCGGTTTTCGACACGACGTTCCACAGCACTATGCCCGCAAAAGCGTATATGTACGGAATCCCGTATTCCGTATACGACCGATACAAAGTGAGAAAATACGGCTTCCACGGCACGTCTCACAAATTCGTCAGCGAAGAAACCATCAAACTTCTCGGCAAAAAGGAAAGCAAAATCATCGTATGCCACCTCGGCAACGGCTCGTCCATTTCTGCTGTTAAGGACGGCAAGTGTCTCGACACGTCTATGGGCTTTACGCCGCTCGAAGGTCTCGTTATGGGTACGCGTTCGGGCGACATCGACCCTGCGGCAAGCGAATTTATCCGCGCAAAACTCGGTTTGACCCCCGAAGAACTCGTACAATATCTCAACAAAAAGTGCGGTATGCTCGGCGTGAGCGAATTGAGTTCGGATATGCGCGACCTTGAAAAAGGCATCGGCGAAGGCAACGAAAAAGCAAAACTCGCAGTTGAAGTTGCCGCATATCGTATCAAAAAGTATATCGGTGCTTACGCCGCAACGCTCAACGGCGTCGACGCAATCGTTTTCACGGGCGGTATCGGCGAGCATAGCGACCTTATGCGCAGACTTGTTATGGAAGATATGGAATATCTCGGCGTAGATTTCGACTTCGAGGCAAACAAGGGATATTCCGACGGCGTTCGCGTTCTATCCAAGCCCGACAGCAAAGTCAAAGTGTTCATTCTTCCCACAAACGAAGAATTGTCTATCGCAAGAGAAACGAAGGCTCTCGCGCTGTAAAAAAACAAGTCAGGCACGTTTTCAGGCATTTTGAGCGCAAATTCTGCCAAAATGTCTGAAAATGCAAAATAATTGACAACAAAGTAGCGCAACTTTCAAAAAGCGTTTGACAACTATTGTCAGATTTTATATAATCAAAACACTGTATATCAGATGTTGCGAAAATGTTGGAGGTAATAAGATGGCAGTACCTAAAAATAAAGTTTCAAAATCCAAAACGAATTCCCGTTTTGCAAACTGGAAAGTTAAAGCGCCCGGTCTCACCGAGTGCCCTCAATGCCACGAATTGATCAAGAGCCACCAAGTATGCCCGAAATGCGGATACTATGATGGTGAGCAAGTCGTTCAAAAAAAGAGCGAAAAGTAAAATCGCAGTATTCGGCGAATAACGTCGTCAGAGCCACACTTCGACAACTCATTTACGCTTAGTAAATTAGGGGTG
>URIX01000064.1 GCA_900547975.1 uncultured Eubacteriales bacterium
TGGCACACGCCAACGCCTGTTTAGTGCTGCTGCGGTCAAGCTCTGACACGGTTCGCAGTATGACATTGCACGGGACCTTGCTATCAACGCTCCTTGCACCGTGCAGCCAACCATATCAAAGACCTCGGACGGCGTTCGACACTACTATTGCGGATTGTAGTTTACAGGGCACCGCAAGCTCCCCGTCTAGCACAGTACGTTTATTATAACATTTGTACTTTCATTTTGCAACAAGAAAAACGTATCAGTTTTCGATGTAAAAAAATCGCCGTTTTTCGACGATTTTTTGTGCTTTTATGCGATTTTTAAGCCGATTTTTGTGATCTGCAACGTTCTCTTTGTATAATTTGCGTTGCTTATCTGTTTGCCGTGTTTTTTTGATAGTCTGCGCCGTATGCGTTTTGTCGCTTAAACGCTCGGCGTTATTTTATATCGCGCTTTTCAAACGTGAAGTAGCCTATAAGCGTCGAAGCGACCGTGTAAACGACAGGCATAACGGTTGCGGCGGCTATTTGTGCGGTTGAGAGTTTTCCTTCTATTGTCGCTATGCCCATTTGTTGCAAGGGAAGGAAAATGGTCCAGTCAAGTTTTGTTCCGCTTGTATCGCTGACGCTCAAAACCGTTTCTATTATGCTTACGAGTATTCCGAGAAGCAGATAGGACGCAATGCTTGTTGCAAGCGCCGTTCCGCTCGAACGGCATAGGAAGTTTATCATCACAAACAACGATACGCTTGCGATACCTGCAAGAAGTTGCAGAGCGAAGTTGCGCATAAGCGTGCCGAATTTTGCACCTGTAAATCCGCCGGGGCTTCCGCTGATTGCATAGAATATTCCGCTTACGAGCAGGGCAAAACAGACGTAGAACACAAAAAGACATATAAGCGATAGCCATTTTGAAAAATATGTGTTTGCGCGCTTTGCTCCTCTTGCGGTTGTCAGTGCGATATATCCGCAAGAAAAGTCTTTGCCGATAAAAATGCAAGCGACGATAGCAATGAAAAGTTCGACGTTGGCAACCGACGACGAGCCGTACAGTAAGTTTGTTATCAAAGAATCCATAAACTGTATCGTGCCGTCCATATCGGGCGCTTGTTCGGGCGTTTGATTTTCGATAATTTTTATGCCTATCCAATAAATTGCAAAAGTTAAGAAGATAAGCGTAAACATAATTATCAAAGATATCCAAACGCTTTTGAGTTTTTTCAATCTGTAAACATCGCCGTTCAAGGTCATAGCAAACGAATTATTGTTCATTTTTTATACCTCCCATAAGCGAAATAAAGGTGGATTCCAAATCGCCTTGACAAGAGTTTATGTTCAAAACGGTAACGTTGGCGTCGCTGAACATCTTTGCGACTTGCGGAATATCCTTTGACAGGTCGTAGAGTGCAATGGTGTTGTAGGGAAGAATCTCGAAATCGTGCGCGTGATAGTTTTCAACCACGACGTTGAGCGCGATTTTCAAATCGTCCACCACGACTTTGATGTACGGTCTGCAAAGTTCTTCGAGGTCGCTTTGGCGCATTTCCTTTACGAGTTTTCCTCCTTCGATGACGCCGTAGCAAGTTGCGAGTTTTTGAAGTTCGGCAAGCAAGTGCGAGGATATTAGGATAGTCACGCCGTCGTCTTTGTTGAGCCTTTGCAAAAGTTCTCTGACTTCGAAGATTCCCGTCGGGTCGAGACCGTTTACGGGTTCGTCGAGAATGAGAATGCTCGGATCGCCCACGAGTGCGACGGCGATTGCGAGACGTTGCTTCATACCGAGAGAATAGTTTTTGACTTTTGCGGGGTTGTTTGGATCGAGTCCGACCTTGTGAAGAATATCTTTGAGTTTTTCCTCGTTGGTGATTCCGAGCGAGTAACCCATAGACTTCATATTTTCAAGAGCGGTGAGATGAGTCGATAGGGCAGGGGAATCCACGATGGAACCTATTTTTTTGCGCTCGTACGCGAGTGCGTCCGCGCCCGAAGCGCCGTTGATTCTGACTTCGCCGCTCGTGGGTTTTGCAAGGCCCAAAAGAATTCTGATAAGCGTGGTTTTGCCTGCGCCGTTTCTTCCGACAAGACCGTATATGTCTCCCTCGCGAACGGTGATGCTCACGTCGTCGAGTACGACTTTGTTTTTGCCGTACTTTTTTGTCAAGTGTGACGTTTCAAAAACGTTCATTGTTTACCTCTGTTTTGTTGATGCGTACATTATAACACATTTTGAAGTGTTGTCCATATTTGTTCGTGTTGACTCGAAACATTAATAACGTTTTAATGTACATTTGCTCAAAAATCGCAATGTACACGAATCGTATTATAATAAAACGCAATACGAATCGTGTATTGTTTTGCATTACAAATTCCTTAAAACGACAATATTATTCACAAAATATCCCTATATTAAGTCAAAACTGCGGCATTTTCGCACGAAACGTGTATTCTATGACACGATACGTGTTACAATCTGCTTTACAAAAGCGAGCGAAATGAGAAACAAAAAAGGCACTCCGAAGAGTGCCGTTGGAGCGGGCGATGAGAATCGAACTCACGACTAAAGCTTGGGAAGCTTTCGTTTTGCCATTAAACTACGCCCGCGTTTAATTTGATTTTGATTGTATCATTAATAGAGATTTTGTCAATCGTTTTGGTGACTTTGAGGCAAAACGGTTGCGTTTTGCATTGATTTAGATTATACTTATAAAATCTATAAATGATTACAATAGAGGCAACTATGTACAAACCTGTTGAAACAAATCTCAATTTCGTTGACCGCGAAAAAGAGGTTCTCGATTTCTGGAAGCAAGAGAATATTTTTGAAAAGAGCGTCAAAAAGAACGAGGGCAATCCCGAGTTCAGTTTTTACGACGGTCCTCCTACCGCAAACGGCAAGCCGCATATCGGACACATTCTTACTCGCGTCATGAAGGACATTATTCCTCGCTACAAAACGATGAAGGGTTATCACGTCTTGCGCAAAGCGGGTTGGGACACTCACGGTCTGCCCGTCGAACTCGAAGTTGAAAAGCAACTCGGCATTGACGGTAAGCAAGAGATTGAAAAATACGGCATCGAGCCTTTTATAAAGAAATGTAAAGAATCCGTGTGGAAGTACACGGACGAGTGGCAAAAGATGTCCGACCGTATCGGTTACTGGGCGGATATGAAAAATCCCTATATCACCTACGACAACAACTACATCGAGTCGGTGTGGTGGGCAATCAAGCAAATGGCGGACAAGGGACTTATCTACAAAGGCTACAAAATCGTGCCGTATTGCCCTCGTTGCGGAACGGCTCTTTCCTCTCACGAAGTTGCGCAAGGCTACAAGGATGTCGAGGAAACTTCCGTATTCGTCAAATTTAAGGTTAAAGGCGAAGAAAACACCTATTTCCTTGCTTGGACAACCACGCCTTGGACGCTTCCGTCGAACGTCGCTCTTTGTATGAACGCAAAAGAGGATTACACGAAGATTAAAGTCGGCGACGAATTCCTTATTCTCGCAGACGCACTCGTTCCGTCGATTTTCAAGGACGAAGCGGAATACGTCAAAGTGGACACAAAGAAAGGCTCTGATTACGAATACGTCGAATACGAACCGCTTTTCGATTACGAAACGGGTGCGAAAGAAAAGGCGTATTTTGTCACCAACGACTCATACGTCACTCTTACCGACGGCACGGGTATCGTTCACATCGCACCGGCATTCGGCGAGGACGACAGCAAAGTCGGCAAAAAATACCATTTGCCTTTCGTGCAAATGGTTGACGACAGAGGCAGATTCAAAGACGCCGTATACGATTTCAAGGGCTTGTTCTGCAAGGACGCAGACAAATATATCATCGAAAAACTCAAAGGCGAAAACAAACTTTTCAAAACTTTGAAATTCACGCACAGTTATCCGTTCTGCTGGCGTTGCGACACTCCGCTTCTTTACTACGCTCGTTCGAGTTGGTTTGTAAAGATGACCGCGGTCAAAGAGCAGTTGCTCGCGTCAAACGATTCGGTGAACTGGATGCCCGAAACCATCAAAAACGGCAGAATGGGCAACTTCCTCGAAAACGTCATCGACTGGGGTATTTCTCGTGAAAGATACTGGGGCACGCCGCTTCCCATTTGGGTTTGCAACAAGTGCGGAAAGGTGCACGTCATCGGCTCTCGCGAGGAATTGCGCGAAAAAGCGCACCTCGACCGCGACGTGGAATTGCACCGTCCCTATATCGACGAAGTGAAGTGGGAGTGCGAGTGCGGCGGCGAGATGGTACGCACACCCGAAGTGTTGGACTGCTGGTTCGACTCGGGTTCTATGCCCTTTGCGCAATGGCACTATCCGTTTGAAAACAAAGAAATTTTCGAAAAAGTTTTCCCTGCGGACTTCATTTCCGAAGCGGTCGACCAAACGAGAGGTTGGTTCTACACGCTTCTTGCGGTCAGCACCGTGCTTTTCGGTCGCGCGCCGTTCAAAAACTGTATCGTGCTCGGTCACGTCAACGACAAAGACGGCGTGAAGATGTCCAAGCACAAGGGCAACGTCGTAGATCCGTGGACAGTGCTTGACAAACAGGGCGCAGACGCTACGAGATGGTATTTCTACACCACGAGCGCGCCGTGGCTTCCGTCGAGATTCCACGCCGACGCGGTGAGCGAATCCCAACGCAAGTTTATGGGTACGCTTTGGAATACGTACGCGTTCTTCGTTTTGTACGCCGAAATCGACAAATTCAATCCGGCAGAGCATAAACTCGAAGACCAAAAACTCACGATTATGGACAGATGGATTCTTTCCTGCCTCAACACGCTCATCAAGACAGTTGACGAGGGATTGAATCAATACAAAATCACCGAAACTTCGCGCGCTATCGCGGAATTCGTTGACAACCTTTCCAACTGGTACGTACGCCGTTCGCGCGAGCGTTTCTGGGGCAGCGAGATGTCAAAGAGCAAGGAAGCGGCGTATACGACCTTGTATACCGTGCTTTCTACGCTCTCGAAAATCCTTGCGCCGTACACGCCGTTTATGGCTGAAAGTATGTATCGCAACCTCGTTTGCAACTTCTATGCGGACGCACCCGAAAGCGTACATCTTTGCTCTTTCCCCGTTGCGGACGAGAAATATATTGACGAGGAACTCGAAAACGGTATGGGCGACGTTCTCAAACTCGTCGTACTCGGCAGAGCGGCAAGAAACGCATCTAACCTCAAAAACAGACAACCGCTTTCAAAACTTTTCTACAACGGCAGATACGAACTCTCAAACGACCTCAAAGAACTCGTCGAGAACGAACTCAACGTCAAGTCGGTCGAAGTTTCGGGCGACAGCAACGTGTTCGTAAGTTACGATTTGAAACCGCAACTTCGTACGCTCGGTCCCAAATACGGCAGTTTGCTCGGCAAAATCAGAGAGGTATTGCAGGCTCGCGCAAACGAAATCGTGTCGGCAATCAAATCTCACGGCTTGTTCAGAGCGGACGTCGAGGGCAGAGAAATCGAACTTTCAAAGGACGATTTGCTTATCAGTATGAAGAACAAGGAAGGTTATTCGAGCGAAAGCGACGGCGAAACCACCGTAGTTTTGGATACGCAACTCACCGACGACCTCATTTTCGAGGGTGCGGAACGTGAAATCGTGTCCAAGATTCAGACGATGAGAAAGGAAGCGGGCTTCGAAGTGACCGACCATATCGTTGTGGGCTACAAGGCGGAAGGCGTTGCTCTCAAAGTCTTCGAGAAAGCGGACTTCCTTTCCGACGTGCTTGCGGACGAAATCTCGACGACAATCGACGGTTTTGCAAAAGACTGCGACATCAACGGCGACAACGTTACAATTTCGGTGAAGAAAATCTGATGAAAATTGCACCCGACTGGAAAGAATACAAGGTTATCGCCACGGGCGACGGCGAAAAACTCGAAAAGTGGGGGAATATCACGCTTTTGCGTCCCGACCCGCAAGTGATTTGGCACGCAAAAACGCCGCTTGCGAGTTACAAGGACGTGGACGCCGTGTACGAACGCTCTCGCACGGGCGGTGGTATGTGGAAATTCAAGCGCAACGTCCCGTCCGAGTTTACGCTTTCGTGGCGAGATTTGACCTTTTCGCTTAAACTTATGGGGTTTAAGCATACCGGACTTTTCCCCGAACAAGCGGTCAACTGGGACAGAATGATGAAACTTATTTCTCAATCGGGACGCGAAATATCCGTGCTTAATCTTTTCGGATATACGGGCGCGGCTTCCGTCGCTTGCCTGAAAGCGGGCGCAAAGGTATGCCACGTCGACAGCGCCAAAGCAATGGTCGAGCGCGCGGGCGAAAACGTGCGTTTGAGCGGTCTCGACAATTCGGGCATGCGTTATATCATAGACGACTGCTTCAAATTCTGCCAAAGAGAAATCCGCAGAGGCAGAAAGTACGACGCAATCATTCTCGACCCGCCGAGTTTCGGCAGAGGTCCGAACGGCGAAAAGTGGAAGATTGAGGAAGGTATATCCGAACTTTGCGAACTCGTTGCGAGTTTGCTCTCGGACGACCCGCTGTTCGTTTGCCTCAATTCCTACA
>URIX01000065.1 GCA_900547975.1 uncultured Eubacteriales bacterium
GATACTTCCGCACGGCAACCCTAATTTACAATGCGTAAATGAGTTGACGGACGAAGGTGTCTGACGATGCTATGCGCTCAATAGCGCGCTCAAACGTTGATGCGGAATAGCACCACATCATTATCCTGCATCACATAATCCTTCCCCTCGCTGCGCACTTTGCCGCGCTCTTTGGCAACGTTGAAAGAACCGCATTCGAGAAGGGTTTGATAATCGACGATTTCGGCACGAATGAAGCCGCGCTCGAAGTCGCTGTGAATTTTGCCTGCGGCTTGGGGGGCTTTCGTGCCTTTGACGATGGTCCAAGCACGCGTTTCTTTTTCGCCGGCGGTGAGATAACTGATGAGTCCCAAAAGTTTATAGGACGCTTTGACGAGGCGGTCGAGTCCGCTCTCTTTGAGTCCGTAATCTTCCATAAACATTGCGCGGTCGTCGTCGGAAAGTTCGCTCAAATCTTCTTCGAGTTTGGCGCAAAGCACGATTGCTTCGGTGTTTTCCTCTTTGGCGATACGCTCGACCTCTTTTGTGTACGCATTGCCGTTTATGCCCGCTTCGTCGGTGTTTGCAACGTAAATGACGGGCTTGGACGTGAGCAAAAATTGCTCGTCCACGAAGCGTTTGAAGTCCTCGTCCATATCGAGATTGCGAAGGGGTTTGCCGCTTTCGAGCCACTTTTGCATAATCACGAGGCGGTCGACGTCCTCTTGATATTTTTTGTCCGCTTTCACCTTGACTTGCGCCGAAGCCATACGGCGTTCGAGGGTTTCCATATCGGCGAAAATAAGTTCAAAATTGATTGTTTCGATGTCCCTTTGCGGATTGACCGAACCGTCGACGTGCGTTATGTTCGCGTCATCGAAACAGCGAACGACGTGTACGATTGCATCCACTTCTCTTATATGCGAAAGGAATTTGTTGCCGAGTCCTTCACCTTTGCTTGCGCCCTTGACAAGACCCGCGATGTCCACAAATTCAAGCGAAGTCGGGGTGATTTTCTTGCTGTCGTAAAGAGCGGCAAGTTTTTCGAGTCTTTCGTCGGGAACGGCAACTACGCCTACATTAGGCTCGATCGTGCAGAACGGATAGTTCGCCGCTTGCGCGCCCGCCTTTGTGATTGCGTTGAAAAGCGTACTCTTGCCCACGTTTGGCAAACCAACGACACCGAGTTTCATATTTCTACCTCTTGCACGTTCTCGCGTGCGAATTTCTTTAATACAATATTTTAGTATAGACGAAAATACAAATCGTGTAAAGGAAAAACGAAAACAAGGGGTAAAAACAATATGGAAATATGGGAAGCGTTGGTACTCGGTTTGGCGCAAGGGTTGAGCGAATTCCTGCCTATATCGTCGTCGGGACATCTGCTGATTTTGGAAAAATTCGGAATAGGACAAGAAAACTTGTTCTTCAACATAATGCTGCACGTCGGCACGCTTTTTGCCGTGCTTATCGCCCTACGCAAAACTTGGATTCCGCTTTTGCCGTTTCCTTGTTCAAAAAAGAGAAAATCGCAAATCGGCAATCTCGAAATACAAACCGTTTTCGGGGGATTGTCCGCAATCAAAATCGACGGCTGCGTCGTGCTTGCGTGTCTGCCCACCGTTGCGCTCGCATTCGTGTTCAAACTGCTTACACCGTCCCTTTTAGGCGGCAAACTTTTGGGTTGCGGTTTCGTGTTGACCGCCACTCTTTTGTATCTCGGCGAAAACTTCAAACCGACCAAATCGGCACTTATAACACCCAAAACGAGCATATTAACTGGCGTTTTGCAAGGTATCGCAGTTTTGCCCGGTGTGTCGAGAAGCGGCGCGACAATATCCGCGCTGACCCTTCAAGGCATTGACAAAAAGGCAGCGACGACATTTTCTTTTCTGCTGTCAATCCCGATAATCATAGGCTCTGCCCTTTACGAAAGCCTCGATTTAATCACGGGGAAAGCGACTCTTTCAATCTCTGCTTCCGCCGTTGTAGTGGGCGTGATTGCCGCATTTTTGTCGGGACTTGTTGCAATAAAATTTTTCCTTAAACTCATCGAAAAGCACTCGATGGCAGGCTTTATAGTATACACTTTACTGCTCGGAATCGCGGTGAGCGTCTATCCGTTTTTCGTGTAAATTCGATTGAAAAAACCGCGATTTTTTTTATAAAAACCGCGGTTTTTTTGAACGTTTTTACGTCGTTTTCAAGCCGTCGAAACGACGTTTTTTGAAAGACTTATTTTGCCAGTTCGTCGGCGAGATTTTGAATTTGCAATTCGTTTTCCTTGCTCATCGAGGACAGAATTTTGACTTCGGTTTGCGCAAACGTAAGGTTTTTGCAACCTTCGAGCATACCCTTCATAACCTTCGTTGCAAAAGGTGCCCACGAGCCGTTTTCTATGAACGCAACCGTGCGATTTTGGAAATTGCGCTCGTTGAGATGAAGGATAAATTCTCTCATAACGGGGAACACGTCGCCGTTGTAAGTGGGTGACGCAAGCACGAGTTTGCCGTAGCGGAACGCGTCTTCGACGTTCTCTGCCCAGTCGCTGCGAGCAAGGTCGGAAATCGTGACTTTCACGTCCTTTGCTTCGAGTTGCTCGGCAAGCAATTTCGCCGCTTTTTCGGTGTGTCCGTAGACGGAAGCGTATGCAATGAACACGCCCTCGCTTTCAACGCCGTACGTTGACCAAACATTGTAGAGATTGAGATAATATCCGAGATTGCCGGTAAGTACGGGTCCGTGAAGCGGACAAATGATTTGAACGTCAAGACCCGCTATCTTTTTGAAAAGGTTTTGCACCTGTACGCCGTATTTGCCGACTATGCCGAAATAATATCTTCTCGCCTCGCTCGCCCAATCCTCGTCCTCGACGTCCAACGCGCCGAACTTGCCGAATGCGTCTGCGGAAAAGAAAACTTTGTCCGTCTTGTCGTATGTCATTATGACTTCGGGCCAATGCACCATAGGCGCGGTGACGAATTGAAACTCGTGTCTGCCCGTCGCAAACGTCGAGCCGTCGCCCACGACTATTCTTCTTTCCTCAAAAGACGTGCCGAAATAGTTTTGCATCATTGCAAACGCCTTTTGCGAGGAAACTATAGTCGCGCTCGGATATGCCGTCATAAACTCGACGATGTTTGCCGAATGGTCGGGTTCCATATGTTGCACGACGAGATAGTCGGGCGTTTTGCCGTCAAGCACACTCCGAACGTTTGCGAGCCATTCTTTGCCGAAATGCGCATCAACGCTGTCGAATACGGTGATTTTGTCGTCGAAAACGACATAGGAATTGTACGCCATACCGTTTGGAACGACGTATTGTCCCTCGAACAAATCAACGTCTTTGTCGTTTACGCCGACGTATTTAATATCGTTTGTTATAATCATATTTGCTCCTATATAAAAATTTTATTATCTGCTTGATGAGGTTATTGTATCACAAAACCGACGGGGCGAACAAGGAATTGATTAATTAATAATGAATAATTAATAATGAATAATTGATGGCGGGACACCCGCACCCGAATTATATGGGCAAGAACGTCAAACAGTCTGTGTGAGATAAAGAACAAGAAAACGCCCCTTTGATAGCAATCCTAACGTACATATGCGTACGTGAATTGATAGACGAGGGGCGTTGACACAGTTATTCGCGATTACATATTTACTTCATCAAACAACGCTAATTCGATGAAGAACTAGAAAGAGACACCCGAATGGCAACCCTAATTTACAAAGCGTAAATGAGTTGACAGACGGGTGTCTCTGCTGCAGTTATTCGCGATTACATATTTACTTCATCAAACAGTCTGTGTGAGATAAAGAACAAGAAAACGCCCCTTTGATAGCAATCCTAACGTACATAGCGTACGTGAATTGATAGCAAAGGGGCGTTGACGCAGTTATTTGCTCACACAGCCTGTTTGATGGCGATGTGAATGTTCATAAACTCAATAGACAAAGCCCCCACCGTATCGTTTTCGGTCAGCGTAAAGACGCCGAAAGGCGCGGTTTGCGGATTGTCTTTGACCTTATATCCGAGATAAATGGCACGGAAATGCGTACCGTCGGAAGCGGTCAGGTCGCGAAGGGCGTATTGCGTGTCGAGAGTGAGGCGAAGTACGGTGTCTTGCGGTATGGCTTCGAGAAGATTTGCGGGAAGTGCCATATTGTCGCCGACATACTTGACAGCCGCTTTGACGTTTTCGTTTTGAAAGTCGAGACCTTCGATGTTGAAGCCGAGGCTGTGCTTGATAAGTCCGAGCGCGCCTTGCAAATCGTAGTCTTTGAGTTTTTGAGTGAAGCCCGGGAACATCGGTTCGACGTATCTGTCAACGCTGGTCTTTACGTCAAAACTCGAAAGCGCAGACGAAATGTCGATGTTGAGTCCCGTCAAAAGTTTGTCTACGTTTTTGAACAAATCCGCTTTGGTTTGGATTTGCATATGCATAGTGCCGTCTGATTTGAACTCGAAATAGGTGTTTTCGGTGTCGATTGCCGCGCTGACGATAAGTCCGACGAGTTTTTTGTTCATACCCATCATATTGAGGTTGTCGTAATCGACGTCGAAACGAGTATTTTGGGCAAACGCATTCTTTTGCGCGTCGTCGGGTTTTTCGTTACAAGCGCAGAGCGCGAACAGACAAGAGAAAAGCAAAACGAGTGCGATTGCTATCGTGAAAATTCTGATAACGGATTTTTTCATTGCTTCATCCCCCTTATCAATAGTTGACGGGGACGTAGCCGTCCGTCTTGTCGAAATACGCCCTCGTGGTTGCATAGTAGGTGTCCGCGCCGTTCACCGCGTCTTTTGCGGCTTGGAGGTCGAAGCCTTGAACGCCCGAGTAGATTCTGTCGAGTTGGTCGCACTTGATTGCCTTGTATTTGGCAAGTGCGTCGCTACTTGCAATGCCGAGTCGTTCGAGCAATTTTTGCGTTTCTTCGGCAATGATCGCGTGTCCGAAGTTGGACGGGTGCGTAAAATCTTGATAAATGAGCGAGCGACCAAGGCTCGTTGCGGACAAATCTACCACGCCGTCTTTGACGTCGGTTTTGGTTATGTCGTCAAACGCCTTGCATATGTCGAGGGTGTAAACCGTGCTGTCGGGGTGATTTTCGTTGTATTCGTCGAGCATTCCGTTGAGATAGTCGAGAAGATGTCCTGCAAGTTCTCTCACCTTTGCGATCGTGTCATAGCCTTTTTCGGCAAGAGCCTGATATTCCCACTTGGTGATAAGAGTCGTGCCCTCGTAAACGGGATTGTACACCTTTTGGAAGATTATCTTTGCCGTGGGATTGAGTTCGCGAAGTTTTGCAACAATGTCTACGATGTTTTGATACGTGGGCGGAAAATTGAACTTGGGATCTACAGTATACGGATTTTCGCCGTCGAAGCGGTCGCCGAAACTGATTGTTTCGCCGTCGCCCGACCATATGGACGGACGTACGTTTTCAAGCGTTCCGCCGTCGTGCAAATAATCGAACAGCGACTTGTCGTCGGCGTAATACGCTTTGAGTTCTTTCCTCGTTTCCTCGTCGGTTTCGCGGTCGAAGCAGGATTGATACCAACTGTTCTCGCTGCCAGCCTCGATACCTGCGAGTTTGTCCGCCATTTCGAGCATCAACGAACCCAAACTGTATTGCAAAACATTGTTGCCGAGAACGGAAATATGTATGACATCCGCCTCAACTATGTGCGTGCGAATGAGCGTTGCCTTTTCGGTGGGTCTCGATATAACTTCGAGCAAGCCCTCGCCCGATTTGTCCGCCATATTGCCGGAAGTGAGATGTCCCGACATCGAGTGATTGTAATAGTTGTAGCCGTTGGTTCTGCCGACGATGGCGTAATAGCCATAATTGTCGCGCTCGCTAACCGGCGACGAACCTATCAACGCCTCCGCAATGGAATCACCCAAAAACACGATATTGAGTTTTCCGTCGGCGGGATTTGAATCGTCCGGCTTTTCGTTGCAAGCCGTAAAAGACACGGCGGTGAGCGCAACCAAAGCCACAACGATGAAAATGGTCAAAACTTTCTTCATAATTGCCCCCTATACGCATTTGCACGGAAATCCGTACACTTGTATAGTTTATATGAAAAAGAGGAAAAAGTAAATACGGAAATTAAATTAATAATTAATAATGAATAATTAATAATTGAGGGCGGGACACCCGCACCCGAAACGAAAACTTATTCGAAGACTACTCTTACACGGAATCTGTAACTTCGAAGACGAAATAAAACCGCCGTCCGCCCTACTTGCAGAGCGGACTTCTTAACAAACACTCGTTCAAGGTGTTCTTATACAACTACTCTGCCTTTTCGAAGACGGAACTGGAATCGCAAGGCGATGACCGTAGCGAGCACCGAGCTTGACGATTAGTACCGTCCGACTGTGCCGTTTGGGTGCGTAGCTGGCACACAAAGGACGGTGACATAATGAGTGAAATGTCCCTTTCTATGCGAGCACCGAGTGTTGTCCCCCGCTACGCGGTCGCCGTGGGTTC
>URIX01000066.1 GCA_900547975.1 uncultured Eubacteriales bacterium
TCCCCTACCGCCGTTCCCCCTCTGCATAAATTTGAGGGAACCCACGGCGTCCGCTCTGCGTGGGGCAACACTCGGTGCTCGCATAGATAAGTATCGTTCATTCATTATGCCACTGCGCTTTGTGCGCCAGCTTCGCACCCAAACGGCGCAGTCGCTTGTACTATCCGTCAAGCTCGACGCTCGCTACGGTCATCGCCTTGCGATTCCAATTCCGTCTTCGAATAGACACATTCAGTGTACGAGTAGGCTTCGAATGAGTTGTTACAATTCGCTCGCGTTTTATTTTACCAAAATTCTCACGTAGCCGGTGAGTTCTGTGGGTTTTTCTTGCGAAATCGACCACTTTTCACGAGCAAGACCGTTATCCACAAAAAAGTATATTTGCTTATTTTTCCACGCGTTTTCAAGTTGGCGATTCATAATTCCGCTTTCAAAAACCATATCGAACACGTCTTTATGCGCGCCGACGTACACCGTGTCGCACTTATTCTCGATGATGAAGTCCACGAGGTCGTCGCGAAGCATAAACGCAAGTTGCGAGTCGCTGATGACGAAACCGCCCGCGCAATCCTTGCACGGTTGAAGCATAAATTCGTCAAGAGGCAGACGCGTCTTTTTCCTCGTGAGTTCGACGAGGCCGAGAGAAGTGAAACCGACCGCTGACGTTTTCATTCTGTCGCGTTTCAACGCCTCTTTGAGCGTTTCGAGAACGCGCTGACGGTGTTCCTCCGACGTCATATCGATAAAGTCGATTATGACGATTCCGCTTATATTTCGTATGCGCAGTTGCAAGGCGATACATTCCGCCGCCGCGAGATTGGTTTTGTACACCGTATCTTCGAGGTGGCTCGTACCCACGAACCTGCCCGTGTTTACGTCGATGACGGTCAATGCTTCCGTCTTGTCGATGACGAGATACGCGCCGTTTGGCATAACGACTTTTCTGTCGCAAAGGTGGTTTATCTGCGAAGAAACGCCGTAGTGTTTCATTATGTTGCGCTCGCCCTCGTAAAACAGCACGGGTTTGCCCACGCGTCCGTTGAGTTTTTGCTGAATTTGCCTGTCGTTCACAACGACTTCGTCGACGTCTTCGTGCATAGTTTCGCGCACGGCGCGTTCAAACAAACTCGCTTCTTCAAAGACCAACGTCGATTCTTTCGCGCGTGCGTAGTCTTTGCGGATTTGTTCCCAACGCTCTTTGAGGGTTTCCATTTCGCTTGTCAAATCCTCGTCGCTCGCCTTGTTTGCGGCGGTGCGAATGATAAACCCCATACCCTCAGGGCATATCGAGGATACGAATTGTTCGAGATAATCGCGCCTTTTGCCGTCCTCGATTTTTCTCGACACGCCGACGAACGTCGAAAGAGGAAGCAACACGAGGAAGTATCCCGGAATAGTTACGTCTGTCGTGAGCCTTGCGCCCTTTTGCCCGAAAGGTTCTTTGACCGCTTGGCACATAATCACGTCGCCGGGGGATACGTTGAACGACTTGCCGCTCGGCATATCGTTTTCGAGTCCTCTGCTGTCCACGAGCGAGTCGCCGGTATACAAAAAGCCGTTGCGTTCCTCGCCGATATTGACGAAAGCCGCCTGCATACCGCATATGACGTTTTCGACCTTACCCTTGTAGATATTGCCTACGATACCTCTGAAATGCGCGCGCTCGACGGAAAAGTCCTCTAATTTTCCGTTTTCGACTATAGCCGCGCGCGTACAATACGGCGTGTAGTCGAGAATGAGTTGTTTCATTGCTATATATTCCTAAAAAAACGTAATCTTTTTAGAGCGCAAAAACGCAAAAACGAACTATACCGCTTCGGGCAAGTCCGTTTTTCTTATTTTTGCAAATATTCGTCCACGTCAACGAGTTTGCCGTCAACGTCGACGTATTGAGCGATTTTTTCTATATCGCAAAGTTTCAAATCCACGCCGAGCGCGGAATTGAGTTTGTGGAGGATTCTGTCGGGGCGAAGATTGACGCTTCCCGACGCAAGACGAGCGATTAGTTTTCCGTCCTTTTCAAAGAACGAATATATCTTGTCCGCGACGTTTTCGGTGACGGTTTCGCCTTTCTTTTGATAACTTATCTCGAATTTTCCGTCAACGTCGATAGGTTTATACGGCGTATTAAAAGCAAAGTCCGCGCACACGACTTTCGCTTGCAGATTCGGATTCTTTTCGGATGCGAAAACCTTGCTTGCTTTAAGGTCGTCGGGCACTGCGCCGTTGAACTTTTCAAACACTTCTTCCTTTTGCATATCGCAGTCGAGCGTAAGATATTCCGCTCTCGACGAAACGCCCAGAGAAAGCGGCGGCGAAAAGTACATCAAGGGGTGCGGATTGAACCCTTGCGAGTAGTTCACCACGATTTTACCCCTACGGATAATCCTGTCCATATGCCTCAAAAGGTCAATGTGGGATATGAAGCATACGCTGCCCGTTTTTTTGTATTTAAGCACAATCATATCGTACACCTTCCCAGTCTGTTCGCGCCGCAGCCGTTGCAGCCTTCGCGGCAATTTCTGGTGGTCACCGCTTCGTATGCGAGTTCGCGCTGTTTGAGCAAATACTTTTTGCTTACGCCCGAATCTATAAAATCCCACGGCAAAGTTCGCTCGAGCGGAATCGCGCCGTAGTAATCTTCCATTTTGAGTCCGCAATCGGCAAACGCTTTTTGCCATATATCCCACTTGAAATGTTCGCTCCACCCGTCGAATTTCGCGCCGAGTTCATAGGCGCGTTCGATGACGTAGGATTGCTTTTTATCGCCTCTTGCCAACGATGCTTCGAGCACCGACGTTTCCGCGCCGTGCCACGAGAACGTAACGCCCTTTATCTCGCGCAAAAGTCCTCTGAGATAGTTTTGCTTGCGTTTCATCTCGTCCATTGAGATTTGCGCTTCCCATTGGAAAGGCGTGCAAGGCTTTGGAATAAACACAGCGCAACTTACGGATATGCTCAAACCTCTTTTCGAGCGTTTTTGCCAGTACAATTGTTTAAGACGCTTGCAAATTTCCGCTATGCCTTGAATATCCTCGTCGGTTTCGGTGGGAAGACCCATCATAAAATAGAGTTTTATGCTGTCGTATCCCGCCTCGAACGCAACGGAAATTTTGTCTATTTCTTCTTCGGTGACATTCTTGTTTATGACGTTACGCAACCTTTGCGTACCCGCTTCGGGCGCGAAGGTAAGCGAACTTCTTCTCGAATTGTTTGCCATATCGGGCTTGAAACTGCTTATTCTCAAACTCGGAAGCGCGAGATTTATGCGCTTTTGTTTGCAGTATTCGCCAAGTTCGTTTTCGAGTTCTTCGAGTCCCGTATAGTCGCTCGTAGACAGCGAGCAAAGGGATATTTCGTTAAAGCCGGTGCTGTCCACCATCTCTTTTGCGATTTGCGCACAACGTTTTGCACTGCGCTCTCTTATGGGACGATACCAAAATCCCGCCTGACAGAATCTGCAACCGCTTGCACAACCGCGATAGAGTTCGAGCGTGGCTCTGTCGTGAACCGCCTCTATGTTCGCAACGAGCGGACGAGTGGGATATTCGGCGTTTTCGAAGTCTTGCACGACGGCCTTTACGACCTTTTCGCCGTCTTTATGCAACGAGGGAACGTACGTGCCTTCCATACCCTTAACTTTTTCGAGAATTTCCGCTTTGGAAAGACCTTTCTCTCTGCCTTCGGTGACGACTTTGAGTATCGCAATATCCGCGTTTTCGCCCTCGCCTACCAAAATTATGTCGAAAAAGTCCGCAAACGGTTCGGGATTGACCGAGCAAGGTCCGCCTGCGAGCAAAATGGGATAGGAATCGTCGCGGTCTTTGGCTCTGAACGGAATCTTAGCCAAATCCAGCATATACAAAACGTTGGTGTACAAAAGTTCGAATCCCACCGAAAAACCTACGACGGTAAAATCTTTGAGCGGTTTTTTGGTTTCGAGCGATAAAAGCGGTATATTATTTTCTTTGAGTTTTTGCGCAAAATCGGGCGCAGGCGCATAGCAACGCTCTGCGACGTAACCGTCGGTTTTGTTGACGATGTCGTACAAAATCGCTACGCCGAGATTGCTCATACCGATTTCGTAAAGTTCGGGAAAACAAAAGACCATATCCCCCTTGCGTTCTTTGTTCATATCGGGGATATTCCACTCGCCGCCCGCATATCTTGCAGGCTTTTCCACTTCGCCGAGCAAAGCGAAATATTTTTGTTTGTAATCTTGATTTTGCATCGCTGTATCGTAGTTATTTTTTATTAAGATTCAAATAATACTCTTAATATTTTTTTGGGTGTGGGGCAACGCCCCGCCCGAAATTATTAATTATTCATTATTAATTATTAATTCATACACAAAGCAGAAGCGCCGATTATACCTGCGTCGTTTTTGAGAGTTGCCGCAACAACCTTGACTTTGGGCGTATATTCCGCACCGTACTTGTTTCTCGAAACGTATCTTTGCAAAGGCTTGATGATGTTGTCGCCTTGATTCGAGATTCCGCCGCCGATGATTATGACTTCGGGCGCAAAGATGTTGGCGTAGTTGACAAGACCTATGCCGACGTACTTGATGTAGCGTTTGACAACCGCAATCGCCACTTTATCCCCCTCTTTTGCACAATCAAACACTATTTTGCCGCTGTTGCCGTTTTCCTCGACCTCTTTTGCAAGCAAACTGTCGGGGTGCTTTTCGCAAGCGGATTGAATCTGATTCATAAGCGCGGTTGCCGAAGCGTACGCCTCGAAGCAACCTTTCTTTCCGCAACCGCAAGTCGCGCCGCCGAGATTGATTGTTATATGTCCGCCTTCCGCACCTGCCGAGCGATTGCCCGTAATAAGTCTGCCGTCGGCAATTATACCCGTGCCTACGCCCGTGCCGAGCGTAACCATAACGGAATTTTTCGCGCCCTCGCCCGCGCCGAAAAGCGTTTCGCCGAGTGCGGCGCAGTTTGCGTCGTTTGAAAGTTTTACGTTTTTAATCTGCGTTTTTTCGGCAATCATTTTTGCCATCGGGGTGTTGCGGAAGTTGATGTTGCACGAATAGCGCACGACGCCTTTTTCGTCGTAAATAGACCCCGGACAACCTATGCCGATGCCCTCGATTTCGTCTTTGCAGTCTTTCGTCAAATCTTCGATGAGGTTTGCGATGTCTTGCACGATGAGATAATCCTCTTTCCCGGGTGACGTAACAACGACTTTTCTTGCAAGGATATTGCCTTTTTCGTCGACGATACCGCCCTTTATGGTCATACCGCCGATGTCAATGCCAACGTATTTCATAAAAACGCCTCTAAAAGTTTATTATAAATATTTTATTATATAGCAAGTTAAAAGTCAAGAAATGTAAACAGTGAACTTGCAGCGCGAGTTTTTGCTAAAACTAGTTCGGGGCGTACTTATTAACGGTATGTGCGATTTTGAAAACGGAACGCGAGCCGCAAGGCGGCGAGGAAGCG
>URIX01000067.1 GCA_900547975.1 uncultured Eubacteriales bacterium
CTGCACGCGATTGACCTTCGGTATCAATCGCTGTTGAACGAATCCTTATGCTACGCCAAATAAAGCGCAAGTCGATTTATTCGTCTTGCGCTTTATTTTAGTTAATTAGGGATTCGAACGGGCGAAAAGCAAACAATCCGGTGAATTGTTTGCTCGCCCCGGCGTGATAGCGCAGACCTTTTGCAAGCATAACGGCATCGCTTTTGTTTTCTTATGTTGTGCGAGCAAGTCGCTTTTGGTCAAGCGGCGCGAATCCCGTCCCTATTTTAGGTGTCTGCTTTTCACGCGCCCTGCCCTGCGGTCAGGCTGCACGCGATTGACCTTCGGTATCAATCGCTGTTGGGCGAGCCCTATTATTAGGCAAAATCAAAAAACACTATTTAGCAAGGTTTTTCTCATATTTGTGTCTATATCTCTGCTCGAATGTGCGTTCCGCACCTCTAATGTTGCAATTTAACTTTCTACACAACAAAAAAGCGCGCGGAAAGCACGCAATTAGGCAACGAGAAACTACAGAGATAAATTCGATACGAATATCTCGAAAACTATTGATTATTGATTGTCTTGGGCGTTTTTGGCTTCGCGGACGGCTTTAGCAAGTTGCCCTGCACACGAAGTGTCCTTAAATCCGCACTTCACGTCGCCGAGTTTGCGCTCGATTTCGTCAACGGTCATTCCCTCAACCAAAATGGGTATTGCTTTGAGATTGCCGGGGCAACCGCCAACAAAGTGTACGTTGGTGATTACGTCGCCGTCGATGTCGAACGATATTTCTCTTGAACAAGTGCCTTGCGTGCGATAATTGTAGTGCATTTTATCCCTCTTTTTTACGATTTTATATGTTTTTCAGTGATTCTATTGCGGTAAATTTAATTTTACTACTTTTTCGAATTCCATTGCATTGTACTATGCAAAAGTCGACGGGTCAACAATATTTTTGCATTTTTACGAATCAGTCGAGGTCGTATTCTATCAAGGTTTTGCCGCCTTGCAACGTTTTGACTTCGATTTTACGTTCGTCCAAAACGGCGTACGAACGTTCCACGCCTTCGGGCGACAAGCCGAGTGCGCCGACGCAGACGTAAATCACGCCGTCTTTCACTTCGAGCATAGCGCGGTGGAAGTGTCCGTAAAATACGACGTCACCATTCTTTGCGTTCTTCGGCGGCAAATCGGGGTTGCACTTGTGACCGTGAGTGAAGAACAGCGTACGACCGTACCATTCGCGCGAGAAGTCATCGCCTATCGGGAAATCGCTTATCATTTGGTCTACTTCGCTGTCGCAGTTGCCCTTGATTACGGTGATAAAGTCCTTGGATTCGTTGAGCATTTTGGCAACCGTCATAGGCGCGTAGCCCTCGGGAAACGGGTTGCGCGGACCGTGATTGTATATGTCGCCCAAAAGAACGACCTTTACGCTCGGATCGCTTTTGCGAGCGTCGTTTACTATATCGAGAAACCTTTCTATGTTCGCGCTCGAACCGTGCACGTCTGAACCGATGTAGAGTTTCATATCGAGCCTCCTTCTTATCGAAACGAGTATACCACACCGCCGCGCAGTAGTCAAAGAGGAAGCGGAATTTGTGGCGGAAATTGCGATATTTTGTCTTGCGAGGTTTGCATATATATGTTATACTATTGTAAACTATTCGGAGGAAAATATGAAAACAGTCAGGCTTCGCACACCTTTCGAGGTTGGTTCAACACCGCTCGCAGAATATCCGCGTCCGCAGTTTGCAAGAGATAGTTACGTCACGCTCAACGGTGAATGGGATTACGCCATTTTGCGCAAGAGCGAGAGTTTTAACGGCAAATATCAAGGCAAAATACTCGTTCCGTTCTCACCGGAATGTTTGCTTTCCGGCGTTCCCGAGGGCACGAGAGTTACGCCCGACGACGTGCTTTACTATCATCGCACGTTCAATCTCGACGCAAACTTCGTCAAAGCAGTCACGATTCTGCACTTCGACGCTGTGGATATGATTTGCTCGGTCAAACTCAACGGCATTTCCGTAGGCGAGCATATCGGCGGCTACGTTCCCTTCTCTTTGGACGTATCGGCAGCGGTCAAAGTCGGTGAAAACGTCATCGAACTCGTCGTGACCGACCCCTGCGACACGAGTTATCACACTCACGCAAAACAATCCTCTAAACCGGGTGGAATCTGGTATACGCCGCAATCGGGTATCTGGCAAAGCGTATGGATCGAGAGTATGGACGAAGTGTACCTCAAAGACGTCACCATCGTTCCCGACATCGACACAGATACTATCAACTTCAAATTCGACAAATCCGCAAACGTCCCCGTCGACGTCATCGTTATGGACGGCGCAAAAGCCATTTTCAGCGGTCAATTCGGCGGCGATACGGCAAGCATAAAACTCGAAAATTACGAACTTTGGTCGCCCGAAAACCCCAAACTCTACGACGTGGCGTTCAAAGTCGGCAACGACATCGTGAAATCCTACTTCGGTATGCGCAAATTCAGTTGGGTCACCGACAGCAAAGGCTTCAAGCGTATGGGCCTCAACAACAAGCCGTACTTCCACACCGGTCTTCTCGATCAAGGTTACTGGTCGGACGGTATGCTTACGCCTCCCTCTAACGCCGCTCTCGAATGGGACGTCAAGATGGTCAAATCTATGGGCTTCAATATGCTCAGAAAGCACATCAAAATCGAGCCTTTGCGCTGGTACTATCACTGCGACAAGGAAGGCATTTTGGTTTGGCAAGATATGGTCAGCGGCGGCACGAAATACAACCTTTTCTACATAGGTCTGTTGGCAACCGTGTTCGAATACCACATCAAAGACGACAACGAATCAGGCTACAAGAAACTCGCGCGCGCGGACAAAGAAGGTCGCGACGAGTTTGAAAACGAACTTCGCGTCACGATGAATCACCTCAAAAACGTCGTATCCCTTGCGGTATGGGTTCCCTTCAACGAAGGCTGGGGACAATTCGACTCGGTGCGCATAACCAAAGAAATGAAGAAAATCGACCCCACCCGCCTCATCGACAGCGTAAGCGGCTGGAACGATCAGGGCAAAGGCACGTCGGACACCAAGAGTTTGCACATCTACTTCAAACCTTTGTTCGTACCCAAGAACGACGATCGCTGCTATATTCTCAGCGAATTCGGCGGATACGCAATCAAGACGGAAGGTCATATGTACTCGCCCGACAATCAATTCGGCTATCGTATCTACAAGAAGCCCGAATCGCTTGCAAAGGCAATCAAGAAACTCTACGAAAAGACAATCGTTCCCAAAATCGACAGAGGCCTTTCGGCAACCGTGTACACGGAAGTGAGCGATGTCGAACAGGAAATGAACGGACTTGTCACCTTTGACAGACGCGTCATCAAAGTGCCCGTCGATCTTATGCGTGAAATCAACGCGCAACTCGTCATCAAAGACTGACAATAACACTGCCATTATGCGCTTCGTTTCTTCGGAAGCGAAGCGCAATAATATTGCAAATTTTCAATTTTAACGATACTAAAGGTGAAACTATGAGCCTCGCAGATCAAATTTTTATCGAAACCTGCCGCAATATACTCGACAACGGAATCAGCGACGAAAACCTCGAAGTGCGCCCCAAATGGCTTGACGGAACGCCGGCGCACACCATCAAAAAGTTCTGTATCGTCAACAGATACGACCTCTCGAAAGAGTTTCCGATCATCACCCTTCGCCGCACCGCTTTCAAATCCGCAATCGACGAGATTCTTTGGATTTGGCAGAAAAAGAGCAACAACGTGCACGACCTCAACTCGCATATATGGGACAGTTGGGCGGACGAAACCGGCTCTATCGGCAAGGCGTACGGCTATCAACTCGGCAAAAAAAGCGTATATCCCGAGGGCGAATTCGACCAAGTGGACAGAGTGCTTTACGACCTCAAACACAATCCGCAATCGAGGCGCATACTCACCAATATCTACAACTTCGAGGACTTGCACGAAATGCACCTCTACCCTTGCGCGTACTCGATGACTTTCAACGTTACCGGCAACAAACTCAACGGCATTTTGAACCAAAGAAGCCAAGACACCCTCACGGCAAACAACTGGAACGTCGTGCAATACGCCGTGCTTCTTCATATGTTTGCGCAAGTGAGCGGACTTGAAGCGGGCGAATTTGTACACGTCATCAGCGACGCGCACATTTACGACCGTCATATTCCTATCGTAGAGGAGATTTTGAAGAATCCGCAATACCCTGCGCCGACTTTCAAAATGAACAAGGACGTAAAGAACTTCTACGACTTCACCGTTGACGATTTTGAACTCGAAAACTATCAGTACACCAAACTCGACAAGAAAATCGAAGTTGCGATTTGAGTTTTGGCAAAATCGACGTTAAACATAGCAAAAAACACGCCGACAAAGGCGTAAAAACAACATAAAAAGTGCGTAAAAACGCACGAAAACGCCGTAATTTTTCAAAAAAAATGAAAACGATTTTTGCAGTTGACAACAAATGGGGACTCGGCAAGAAAAACGACTTGCTGTTTTCTCTCAAAGAAGATATGCGCCATTTCGTCGCGCACACGAAAGGCAAAACCGTCGTTATGGGAAGCAACACGCTTCTCTCTTTTCCAAGCGGTATGCCGCTCAAAAACCGCACGAATATCGTGCTTAACCCGAACGGCACGGACGAAGACGCAAAAACGAAAGGATATATCCTCGTCAAATCCCTTGACGAATTGTTTGCAACGCTCAAAAACTACGACGGCGAGCAAACCTACGTCATAGGCGGCGCAATGATGTATCGCACGCTTTTGCCCTATTGTGACACGGCGTATGTCACCAAAGTTGACGCAGACGGCGGCGCGGAAGTATTCCACGAAAATCTCGACGCGCTCGACAACTGGCAACTCGTCAAACAAGGCGAACCAATCGACGACAACGGCTACAAAATCCGTTTCTGCACTTATAAAAACAACGCTGTAAAAGAGTTTTAAATTATATTCCTTAATCGAAGCTTCCCCCTTCCTCACGTGTTTCCCCTACCGCCGTTCCCCCTCTGCATAAATTTGAGGGAACCCACGGCGTCCGCTTCGCGTGGGGCAACACTCAGCGCTCGCATAGATAGGGACATTTCTCTACTTGTGCCACTGCGCTTTGTGCGCCAGCTACGCACCCAAACGGCGCAGTCGCTTGTACTATCCGTCAAGCTCGGCGTTCGCTTTCTCGCC
>URIX01000068.1 GCA_900547975.1 uncultured Eubacteriales bacterium
TCTTGCCCTTTTTAAGCGCTTTCAAAAGGAAACTTTTTGCGGGTTCTACGCCGCCGAAAAATTCCGCGACGATTTGAATTTCGTCATCGTTCACAATATCGTCGATATTCTGCGTGACGATTGAAAGGTCAACGCCGAGTTGCTTACACCTGTCGATATTCCTTTCGAGAATACGCTTGACTTCGATGTCCAAGCCCTCGTTTTTCTTTATTGTTTCGCGCATATCGTTGAGGATTTCGTAAGTTCCGCCGCCCACGACGCCGAGCCCCAAAAGCGCAATTCCGATTTTCTTCATAGCCTATATTATCTCGTAAAAAACAGCCGCAAAAACGGGTTTTAAGTCCGTTTTGCGCCGCTATGTCATTTCTTTTTCTTGTTTCTGTCGTAGATGTATTTCAATCCTTTGAGCGCAAGCGCACGGTCGGTTACGTCGATAAGTTCGGGTTCGACGTTCTCGACGAGTTCGCTAAGTCCGCCCGTCGCAACCACTTTTGCGCCCTTCATTTCGTCAAGTTCCTTGTACTTGCTCACCATATATTTCACAAGACCGGTGTAGCCGTACACTATGCCGCTCTGCATACAACTTTTCGTGTCCGTACCGACGATGTTTTGCGGTTTTTCGAGTTCGATTCTCGGAAGTTTCGCCGCCGTCGTAACGAGGGATTCGGTTGCGGTTTTGATGCCGGGGGCAATCGCGCCGCCGATGTACACGCCGTCTTTGGTGACGAGGTTGAACGTCGTCGCAGAGCCGAAATCCACCACTATGACAGGTCCGCCGTAAAGGTGATACGCCGCCGCCGCGCCCACGATTCTGTCCGTGCCGAGTTGAGTCGGGTGCGCATACGCAAGTTTTATGCCCGTGTCCGTCTTTGACGAAACGATGAGCGGGGCTTTGCCGATATAATAACGGCACATATGCTCGATTGTGTAATTGAGAGCAGGCGCAACCGACGACATAACGCACGCGTCTATATCCTCGAAATTTACGCCGCGCTGTTTGAGCAGGTCATAAAGCACCATTCCGTACTCGTCAGCCGTGCGTGAAGCCTTTGTGGAAACACGCCACGAAGCAACCAACTCGTCGCCGTCGAAAACGCCGTATTTGACGTTGGTATTGCCGATGTCCATAGTGAGAATCATATTTGCCACCTCGCGCCGTAGCGCAGTATAATCATTACCAATCAATTATAACAAACAACCTAAATATTATCAACCACAAAAAAATCGAGTTTCCCGATAAACTCTTTTCTCTATTTTATACGGCAAAATCCGATAAAACTATAATGGAGCGCGTTTCGCAATCGAGACGGAAACGGCATACGGAAACGCCTTAACAAACACGGAAACGATGCAAAAAACGTCTCAAAAACACGGAATTGCCGCAAAAAGCGGCACTTAAAATCGTCGTTGACACGAGCGGAGCATTGTGATATTATTTACTATCAACTTTATATATCAGGAAAAATTATGATAAGCAAAGCATTCGACGCAATCAAAAAGTACGACGTTATCGTCATTCACCGTCACCAAAACCCCGACGGCGACGCTATGGGAAGCCAACTCGGCTTGAAACGCGTGCTTCAAACCAACTTCCCCGACAAAAAGATTTATGCGGTCGGCGATCAAGCGGGCAGATTCTCGTTTATGGAAGGAAGCGTTATGGACGAGATAAGCGACGACGTATACAAGGGCGCGCTCGCAATAGTTCTCGACACTTCCGCAAAATCACTCATATCCGACGACCGCTATACGCTTGCCGAAACGACGATACGAATCGACCACCATATTTTCGTCGAGGATATTGCGGACATTGACATCGACGACACGAGTTTCGAGAGTTGTTGCGGACTCGTGACATATCTTGTTCGCGAATGGGGTCTTACGGTAGATTCTTGCGCCGCTCAAGCCTTATATACGGGCATTGTGACGGACAGCGGAAGATTTTATTACGACGCAACATCGCCCCGCACGCTCGCTTTGGCGAGTTTTCTGCTCGAAAAAGGATTCAAACCCGCCGACATCTATTCCAATCTGTACGTAGACACGTACGAGAACGTCAAAAAACGCGCGCAATTCGTGCTTTCCATACAGTTTACCCCCGAGGGCGTTGCGTATTCCTATTCGGACGCGCAGAGAGTTCGCGAACTCGATATGGAAGCGCAAAGCATATCTCGAGGATTCGTCAACACTATGGGCGACTTGAAAGGCGTTGACGCGTGGGTGAATTTCACCGAATGCAAACAAGGCGTATTGTGCGAAATTCGCTCGAAAAACCTTGATATAAATCAAATCGCGGTCGCTCATGGCGGTGGCGGACACTTAAAAGCAAGCGGCGCAACCTTAAAAGACAGACAAGAAGCAATGCAAGTGCTTGAAGAACTCAACGCACTCGTGAGAGAAGGAGAAAGAATATGACGGACAATTTTGAAATTAAAAAGAAAATACTCGACAAAATCAAGCAATACGACAGAATTATAATAACGAGGCACTTCCGCCCCGACGGCGACGCCATAGGCTCGACCAAAGGTCTTGCCGGAATCCTCAAACTTTCATTCCCTCAAAAAGAGGTGTACGTTCTCAACGAGGACAGTTCGCAATACCTTGCGTTTTTGGGTGGCGAGGACGCGCCTATCGACGACGAAAAGTACGCCGACGCACTCGTAATCGTCTGCGATACCGCAACTACCGACCGTATTTCCAACAAAAAATACGCTCTGGGCAAAGAACTTATCAAAATCGATCACCACATCGACGTAAAACCCTACGGCGATTTGAGTTGGGTGGATGAAGAAAGATCTTCGCTTTGCGAAATGATTGCGGACTTCTGGCTCACGTTCAAGGACGAACTCAAAATCGACGATGAAGCCGCCACTTGCATTTTCACTGGTATGGTCACCGACAGCGGCAGATTCAAATTCAGTTCGGTTGACGGTGACACTATGCGCAGAGCCGCCGCACTTTTGGACGTGGGAATAAACACCGAATGGATTTACTCCAACCTCAATCTCGACGACTTCGACGTGTTCAAGTTCGAGGCATACGTCTACAAGAAAATGAAAATATCCAAAAACGGCGTTGCCTACATCTACGTCGACAAGGCTATGCAAAAGAAATTCAAACTCACCAACGAGCAGGCAAGCAACGTAGTGTCCTATCTCGACGGCATAAAAGGCGCAATCGTGTGGCTTGCGTTCATACAGAATGCGAGCGGAAGCATAAGAGTGCGCTTGCGTTCGAGATTTGTCACAATAAACGCGCTCGCCGAAAAGTACGGCGGTGGCGGTCACGACAAAGCGAGCGGCGCAACCGTGCATAGCAAAAAAGAGATGAAACAAATGCTTTCCGACGCAGACGAACTTGTCAAGAATTACAAAGAAAACAATACCGGTTGGCTATGAAAATACTTATTACAAACGATGACGGCATACAGTCCGAAGGCTTGGCAATCGTCGCAAAATGGGCAACGAAACTCGGCGACGTAACCGTTTCCGCCCCGAAATTAGAGCAAAGCGGAAAAAGTCATTCCATTGACATTCACAATCCCTTCGAGGTCAAACGCGTAGACTATATGGACGGCGTCCGCGCGTTCAGCGTGGACAGTTCCCCTGCCGACTGCGTGCGGTTTGCAACTCTCGGACTTCACGAAAGTTACGACCTTGTGATTTCGGGCATAAACAAAGGACTCAATCTCGGCGAAGACATAATGTATTCGGCAACCAACGGCGCGATTTTCGAGGCTTGCACGAGAGGTCTGAAAGCGCTTGCGCTTTCCACGCATACGCACTCGTTCGACGACGCGGCAAAGTGGCTCGACAGCGTGTACGATTTCGTGCAAAAATACAATCTTTTTGCCTACGGAAACATATTCAACATAAATATCCCCAAAGACGCAAAATCCATTTTGCTCACAAGGCAAGGCGGCGCGTACTTCACCGACGATTTTATCGATTTGGGCGACGGAACGTGGCGACAAGAGGGACATTGCATCCACCAAAACAATCACGATTTGACGATTGACAGCGACGCCACGATTGACG
>URIX01000069.1 GCA_900547975.1 uncultured Eubacteriales bacterium
CCGCCGTTGCGGCTCGCGTTCCGTCTTTGAAGTCGCACATACCGTTAATAAGTACGCTTCGAATGAGTGTCCGTTAAAAGTCCGCTCTGCAAGTGCGCGGACGGCGGTTTTTATTCCGTCTTCGAAATTACTCATTCCGTGCACGAGTAGCCTTCGAACAAGTTTCTGTTTCGGGTGTGGGCAAAGCCCACCCATAATTATTAATTATTAATTATTCATTATTAATTACTCACAAACGTTTGACAATTCTCTTGCATTTTGGTAAATTAAATGTCGAGCCGCTCGAAAGTGGTTTTTAAGTCAATCAAAGATTGCACCTATGTCGGCGAGACTGGTTAGAGGAGGTAAAAACAATGTACGCAGTAGTTGAATGCGGAGGCAAGCAATACAAGGTTGAGAAAGATATGCTCGTCAAGGTCGAGAAAATCGACGCTGAAATCGGCGACGTCATCGAACTCAAAACTCTTATGCTCGTCGACGACAACGGAAACGTTAAAGCAGGACAAGACGCACAAACCGTAAAGGTCAGTGCAAAAGTCAACGCACAGGACAAGTTCCCCAAAGTTTACGTTTTCCATTACAAGTCCAAAAAGAACATCAGAAAGCGTCAAGGTCATCGTCAACCGTACACCGAGTTGAAGATTGTTTCAATCGAGGGTTAAGCGATGGTCAAGGTCAAGTTCTCGACACAAGACGGGAAGTTTGTGGGCGTTGAATGCTCGGGGCATTGCGAGTATGCCGAAGAAGGCGCGGACATAGTGTGCGCGGCGTTAAGTTCGGTAGTACAAACGGCGGTGCTTGGCATTATGCACATAGTGGGCGTGAACATAGCGTATGAAACCGACGCAAAAGACGGTTATCTGTATGCGATGTTGCCAAAGTCTATGACTTCCTCTCAAGCGCACGACGCGGACGTGATTTTGAGAACTGCTTATTTAGGGGCGTCCGACCTCTATGAAAACTTTTCGGACTTTATAACATTGGAGGTAGAATGATTATGTTTATGAATATACAATTATTCGCTCATAAGAAAGGAACGGGTTCTTCGCACAACGGTCGTGATAGCGAATCCAAGCGTCTGGGCCCCAAACGCGCTGACGGTCAATTCGTTCTCGCAGGCAACATTCTTGTTCGCCAAAGAGGTACGAAGTATCATCCGGGCAACAACGTTTCAATCGGCAAAGACGATACGTTGTTTGCGCTTATCGACGGCGTTGTGAAATTTGAGCGTGTTGGAAAAGACAGAAAACAAGTTTCCGTTTACGCACAAGAGCAATAACAGTCAAAACGAAACCGCCCGAATTTAGGGCGGTTTTTTCTATCATAAGCACGCGCATACGCGGGCGCACATACGCGAAAACGCGTGCGCAATATATTGAATGCAATATCTTGCGCGCACGGCAATATATTTTACTATGAATCAAATCGAATTTTCAATCCCCAAAACGCCGACTTTCGACGTCGGACAAACCCTCGATTGCGGACAAGTCTTTCGTTTCGTGCAAGAGGGCGATACGTTTAGAGTTTGCGCGAAAAACCATATGGCGCGCATAACCGACGAGGGCGGCGAGTATGTCGTAAAATGCGACGACAAGGGCTTTTTTGAAAAGTATTTCGATTTCGACACCGACTACGCGGCGATTCAGGCAAAAGTCGCGGACAACGGATTTGTGTCCGACGCTATCGAGTACGGCAAAGGGATTCACATTCTTCGTCAAGACCCGATTGAAGCGATTTTTTCCTTTATCGTATCGCAAAACAACCATATTCCGAGAATCAAAGGCATAATCGAGCGTATATGTGATTCTTTGGGCGAGGATATGGGCGAATATCACGCTTTTCCGAGCGTCGAGAAACTTGCGAGCGCAGGCTCGGACTTTTACGCGAAAATAGGCGCAGGGTATAGGGCGGAATATCTCGACAGAGTTGCAAAAACCATGCTCGACGAAAACGTGGACGAGTGGAAAAAACTCTCTACGCCCGAACTGCGCGCAAAACTTTTGTCCTTGCACGGCGTCGGAAGAAAGGTTGCCGATTGTGCGTTGCTGTTCGGTTTCTCGCGCTTTGACGTGTTTCCCGTGGACACTTGGATAAAAAAGGCGTTCGAGAGCGAATACGAGGGCGTTGCACCCGAAAAAATGTCCGATTTGTTGGTTGGAAAGTACGGTGAAAACGCCGGCTTCGTTCAGCAATGGGCGTTTTATTTCAAAAGAGCAAAAAAAGTATAGACAAATCACTTATTTTGTTATAAAATGAGTTTATCAATATAAAAAGACTATTACAAGTCCGCTTTGTGCGACTTGAAAGAGGAGAAGAAGATTATGGCAGCAGGCAAAAAATATGTAGTTCTTGCAGACATCGAAAGCGTCAGAGTTCCTTTCAGCGTGTTTGAATCCGCTCTTGAAGAACTTTCCCGCATCGGTGAAATCGCAGCGTGCAAATTCTACGGATATTCCGCAAAACGTACCAAAGACTACGGCGAGTTCATCCAAGAAAACAGTTACGACGCACTTTCTGCGCTTCCCAAAAAGAGAAAAGGCAAACTCGACCTTCGTCAAGTTATCGACGCGGCAAGACTTGCTCAATTCCCCAACATCGACGGTTTCTTCCTTATCTACGGAAACGGCGACATCACTCCGCTTATCGCTTATTTGAAAGCATACGGCAAAGACGTCGTTGCAGGCGTTATCGAACCCGACAAGAACTCCGTCCTTTGCAACAAAGTCATTATGCTCGACGCAAAAGCGACCACGCAAACCGTTCTTAACGCAGGCTATAAGAAAGTCAATGCAGCGCCCGTCGTAAAGAGAGCGGCGCAACCCAAAGCGGCACCCGTTCAATACGCACCCGCACCGCAACCTGCACCTCAACCGGTATATCAACAACCCGTTGCACCACAACCCGCACCTGCAGCACCTGTTGCACCCGCACAAACTCAACAACAAAGCGAAGAAGCGGCTCAAATGGCATTGCTTCTCGAGCAATTCAACAAAATCATCGCAAGCGACAACTGAGTTTGAATTGTCAATTAATCAATCAAAAATCCCGCAATTTTGCGGGATTTTTTTTGATTTTCAAAGCAAGATTGTTTGCGGTGACGGAACGCGAGCCGCAAGGCGGCGAGAAAGCGAACGCCGAGCTTGACGGATAGTACAAGCGACTGCGCCGT
>URIX01000070.1 GCA_900547975.1 uncultured Eubacteriales bacterium
TTTCCGTCAAGCTCGGCGTTCGCTTTTCTCGCCGCCTTGCGGCTCGTGTTCCGTCTGTGAAGAAACACATACCGTTAATAAGTATGCCTTGAATGAGTGTACGCACATTCAAAAATATAACTGCGGCTGAGCCGCAGTTGCGGAATATTTGAATATTCCATAACCCAAACAAAGTTTGGATATCATCGTGCAAAAACGCACGATTTCATCACGAAGTGATATCATCGCCATAGGCGATATCATTAAAATAATCGTAGGTGCATATGAACTACAATGGCGAAGGAGTACACGCTCTCGTGTGCGCGGTTGAGGACTTGTCAAACTCAAACCTCATTTTTGTTGACAGAAAACTTAAACCCGTCTTGAAATGTCTGGCGTTTTATCCCGAATTCCGTTCGGTGCTTTCAAAGTGCAGTCAGGGTTTCGACTACGAAGCGGAAAAGAAAAAAGCTTGCGCAAAACTCGGCGACAGCGACGTTTTCAGACTTCCCAAAAATCCCAAAACGCTCGTTGCGCTCGTGTCGAATATGCTCGTCGAATTTGACGCCGACGGTATGGATATCGTAAGTTTTTCGGCCAAGTATTTCCCCGAAGAAACGAAACAGGCGAGTTTCGAGCAGTTCTGCTTGCGAGTGGTCGAGCCGTTCAAACTTGCGCTCGTATCGCTGGTCGTGGACGGCATAGAGGAAGAGCCGCAAGCCGTCGAACGCACGGTGGAATTTGCTTCGAGCGGACTTCATCAACAGACGGAATATCTCATCGTCGCGATGTACAACACGCTTCAGGAAACGGATATGGACGAGAGCGAAAGAGCGGAATTTATGGTTATGCTCGAAGGCTTTGCAGCGGCTCTCGACGCAAGAGATTCGCTTATGATAAAGGCGATTTGGACGGGACTCAAAAAGGCTTTGAACGCAAAGAAACTTTGCGCGAAAGAGGTCGATAAGACGAGCGAGGTGCTTCGCCTCTATCTCGTCACTAAATAACGATATATACGAAAAGCGGGTTTTATCTTGCGAGATTGCAATGATAAAACCCGTATTTTTATAAAAGAGGGAAAATTATGAGGACAAAAAGAATCGCGATCACGAGCGTTTTGATTGTGTGCGTGCTCGTGTCTGCGCTTACGCTTTTTGCGTGCAACGATAAGGACGAGCAAAAAAACGACAAAGCGATAATATACGTCACGGCGTTGTTCGGCGGCGGACTTTACGACAAGCAAACGGGCGAAGCGGTTTGGGAACCTTTCAAAACCGAAGTGGACGCAGTGAAAGTTATGAAAGGCGAGATGTCGATGTCCGATTTGGCAACGCATTTTCAAGACGAACTGACCGACATCGTGAAACTGGTGAGCAGTGCAGTAGGCTACAAAGAGGGTAGTTTGCTTTGGAATCTCACACTCGACAATGACGGTAATTCCTACAATCCGAACATCGTTCCCGCAAACGGTTTGCCAAAAGACGCAAACGGAAAGGTGCTTGACGTAAGTTACGGCGCGTTCGGAATTTACAAGAATTTCGTCGACAACATTCAAGCAGACTACGGCGACCGCTACGACGTTATGATATACAATCAAGACTGGCGTATGTCACCTGCAAAGAGCGCGGCGGAACTTGAAAGTTTTATCGAATCGAGCGGCTACAAAGAAGTCGTATTTATGTCGCACAGTATGGGCGCGCCCGTCGTAAACAACTATCTTGCAAGAAGCGAGGCAAACCGCAACAAGGTCAAACTGTATATGGGATTTGCGCCCGCAACGCTCGGCTCGTTCGACGCTTTGGCGGCTATGGCTTGCCCCGACGTGTACGTTGACAATTTCCTCGGCGGTATGGATTTGAGCGGACTTCCCGTTGACGTGTACGCAATCGTGGACGACGTCGTAAACGGCAAACTCGGTGACTTTTTCCGCAACAATATCGGGCTTATGTCCCTCGTTCCGTCTTGGCAACTGATAAGTTCGGACCAGTACGACGAGCAAAACCCCGCAATCACCGTTGACGGCAAGGCAATCGAAACCAAAGAAGAACTTTACGACCTCTACAAATCTATGCGCTGGGCAAAATACCTCTTGCCTCGCACCAAAAAGGAAATCAGAGAATCCGAAGACGGCGCAGAGTATGCAAGAGTCAAGGCGGAAGGAAATCAACCTGCGGACAAATACGGCGACCGCCTCAAAGACTTTGCCGCAAACCTCGACGAATACTTTGACAATATGTTCATCGACGGCAAGATTGCAAGCGAAAAGGTCAATTCCTACTACTTCCTCGGCACGGGCGGAAGCGCGACCATCACCAATCTCGAACTCACCACGCAAAAGGACGAGGATGGCAACGTGCTCTACGACGATTACGGTTGCGTGAAGTACACCTACAAACTCATAACGGCAGGCGGCGCGCGAGACAAGTGGGGCGACGGCACCGTGCCGTATTACAGTTCAATCGGCGGCAACACGGCAACGGAAGAATACATAGCCGCGCTCGGAGATAGACTCATAGAACTCGACGGCGAAAATCACGGTATGGTCGGCGTGGACTGGGATTTGCTCGGACCGTACGTCAAAGCACTCCTGAATCGGTTTGCGTAAACCTCAAAAAGAATAAGGATTATTCGGATATATAATATATTTTATAGAATAAAAGCGGAAGCCGACCGAAAATCGCTCGGCCGGACTAATATCCGAGCAATCGGACAAAAAAATAAAAATCAACAAAAAAAGACGAATTTCGACAAAGTTCGTCTTTTTTGCCGTATGCAGAGCCTACGGCGCAACGATATCGTTGCTTTCGCAACGGTGAAATATTCGCTTCGCTCGTGTGAAATTGTGCTTGCGCACAGTGAAATTGCACAGTAGGTGCAGTTGAGGAATATTCAAATCTTCCTTATTGATATTTGCTCGTACGTATAAAAGCGCACGAAGTGCGCCACACCAAGCAGATAATCTTGCGAAATTGCGGCAAGATTTTTTGTATAACGTTTGTTCAAAGCGTACTTATTAACGGTATGTGCCTATTCGCAGACGGAACACGAGCCGCAAGGCGGCGAGGAAGCGAACGCCGAACTTGA
>URIX01000071.1 GCA_900547975.1 uncultured Eubacteriales bacterium
GAACGAGGCGGATTGCTTTGCAAACGCCGAAGTCCAAACACGTGAGGAAGGGGGACGTTTTATTTAGAGTACACGCCCTACACTTTTGTAAAGGAATTTAATAAGAGCCTCAAATAGATGAAGAACAAGAAAGAGTCCGCCTAACAGACAGGAGCGTACTTGGCGTACGTGACTGTTTGGAAGGCGGACTCTGCCGCAGTTATTCGCTATTTGAGGCTCTTATTTAGTGCCGAAGATACGGTCCCCCGCATCCCCCAACCCCGGCAAAATGTAGCCGTTCTCGTTGAGTTGACGATCAAGCGTCGATACGTAAACTTCAACGTCGGGATGTTCGGAATGTACTTTTTCAACGCCTTCGGGCGCACCGATTATCGCAAGGAATTTGATGTGTTTGCAGCCGCGTTTTTTGAGAAGCGCGATTGCGTCGCAAGCACTACCGCCCGTTGCGAGCATCGGGTCTACGAGCATGACGACTTTTTCATCGATGCCTTGAGGCAATTTGCAATAGTATTCTTGCGGTTCGAGCGTTTCTTCGTTGCGGTACATACCGATGTGTCCGACCTTTGCCGCAGGAAAAAGCGTGAGGATACCGTCAACCATACCGAGTCCTGCGCGAAGGATAGGCACGATTGCGATAGAGTTTTCTTTCACGACGGTTTGTTCGACGGTTTCGAGCGGCGTTTCGACGGTTATAGTTTGGGTGGGAACGTCCTTGAACGCCTCGAATGCCATAAGCGTTGCGATTTCGCCGATGACCTCTCTGAATTGTTTGGTCGTGGTGTTTTTATCTCTTATTATTGCCACTTTGTGGCGAATGAGCGGATGATCGAGAATGTGTACGTTTGCGTATTCTTTCATATTTTTACCTCTTTTTATTTGGTATATCCTTTCGTTTTAATTCTTATTCTTGGTCGGAAGATTCTGCGTTTTCTTCTGCTCTTTCTTCTTCGCGAAGTTCCTCTACGACTTCTTCTTCTCTGACCTTTTCTTCTGCCGCTTTCACGACGTCCACGCCGACCTCGAACGTTGCGTTGGGTGCGACTGCGCCGGTGATGAGGCTTTGAGGTTCATCCGCAACTTCTTCTTCGTTGCCGTCTCCGCCCTGTTTCTTCTCGATTGCGTCGATGATTGCGTGTACGATGATACCGAGCACGAGCGCGGTTGCGATTGAAGTGATTGTGATGGTCTTATCCACCGTTCCCGCAGGGCTGAGAATTACGTCCACGATTGCGCCGTCTTTGATGGTTTGACCGATAACGTCGCTCGCGAGAATCTTGTACGGAATCTTAATAGAGAGTCCGCCGATACCTGCGATGAGGATTGTGGATACGGTAAAGAGGTTCTTGTTGTCGCCGAGGTTAATGTCTTTGAACATTTTGAGACCGCTGACCGCGATGAATCCGTAAAGAGTGAGGCATACGCCACCCATTACGCAAGCGGGAATCGTGCGAAGAAGTGCCATAAGCGGACTTATGAAGGAAAGCACTATGCACATGCAAGCCGCAAGGAAGATTGTGGATACCGAAGCGTTTTTGGTGATTGCGACGCAACCGACGGATTCGCCGTAAGTCGTGTTGGGGCAAATGCCGAACACCGTGCCGACCATAGAGCCGACGCCGTCGCCGAGAAGGGTTCTTGTAAGACCGGGTTCGCCTTCGACGAGGTCGCGACCGATGATAGAGCCGAGGTTTTTGTGGTCTGCGATATGCTCTGCAAAGACGACGAGCGCGACGGGTACGAATGCGAGTACGACTTCGCCCACGCCTGCCCAAGTGATTGTGGTTGCAACGCCGTTGGTCGCGGTTTTGACTGCTTCGCTGACGTTGCCCGTGACGAGTTCTTTGATTGCTTCGATGAGAGCAAAGTCGGGATAGTTAAGGAAGGATTGGAATTTTGCGCCTACGCTCGCAGTTGAATCGCCGAGAGCCGCAAAGTTGTCCACGAGGGGTTGCCAGTTGACTATCTTGAGATATTCGACGTGGCAAGCATATCCGAAAATCGAGAAGAATGCCGCAACCGCATATCCTGCGCCGATACCGAGAATGAACGGAATGAGGCGACCCATTTTGAATTTCTTTTGAGTTGAGCAAATGCAAATCGTGATGAGCGTCACAAGACCGCAGAAAAGCGCGACGAGGTTGTAACTTGCATTGACGGTTGCGCCGCTTGCCTTCACGATGTCGCCCATTGCGCTTCCCGCAAGAGAAAGACCGATGAGTGCGACGGTGGGTCCGATGATGACGGGGGGCATAAGTTTTGAAACCCACTTGCTGCCGGCAAACTTAATTATGATTGCCAAAACGACGTATACGAGTCCTGCGAGGATACCGCCGAGAATTATGCCGCAATATCCGAAGCAAAGCGCGGTCGAGAGCGAACTCAAAAACGCAAACGAACTCGAAATGATAACCGGGCTCTTAAATTTGGTGAAAAGCAGATACACTATCGTGCCGATGCCTGCGCCGAGGATTGCCGCGGGGATTTGAGTCGGAAGACCGATAATGGTCGGAACTGCAATAGTGGCAGCCATAATTGCAAGCACTTGTTGGAATGCAAACACAAGGTTTTTGCCAAAAGCAGGTTTGTCATTGACATCGTAAACAAGTTGATTTTTTGACATTTGTCTTTCTCCTATATATATTTGTTGTTATCTTCTCACGCGCCTAACGCCGTTTTAGAGCAAAAAAAAGATGTCCGCTAAGGACATCTACGTTAGGCAATTTTTGAATCAATCGAGGGAAAGAGGCACTTGTCAAATGAAGAAAAAACAATTTTTGCAACAGAGGCTGTTGCGAGAAGAATTGCTTTTTTGAGTTTGACATCACTTTGAGCCATAAAGCCCTCCGATTCACATTTGACAGTATGTTAGCACAAACGAAATAATCGCGCAACCGATTTCGACAAATTTTTCGCAAAAATACGAATTGTGTTATTCGAGGGATTTCGAGCAAAGAAATAACTTAAAGAATTAAAACATCAAAATCAAAATCTTCCCCCTTCCTCACGTGTTTCCCCTACCGCC
>URIX01000072.1 GCA_900547975.1 uncultured Eubacteriales bacterium
ATTGCTTTGCAAACGCCGAAGTACAAACACCTGAGGAAGGGGGACGTTTTGATTAAATAATTAAGGCGTGCAAACACACAACTAATACAAAAATAATTTTCGAGGTATATTATGAGAAAACCCATTATCGCAGGAAACTGGAAAATGAACAACACCATCGCCGATACAAAGGCGCTTATCACCGACCTTGCGCCGCTCGTTAAGGACGCGCAATGCGACGTCGTCATCTGCACGCCGTACACCGACCTTGCAACCGCTGTCGAAATGACCAAAGGTACCAACATCAAAGTCGGCGCAGAGAACGTGCACTGGGCTGAAAAAGGCGCATTTACCGGCGAAATTTCCGCAAAAATGCTCGTCGAACTTGGCGTTGAATACGTCATTATCGGTCACTCCGAACGCCGTCAATACTTCGGTGAAACCGACCAAACCGTAAACGCTCGTGCAAAAGCGGCTCTTGCGGCAGGTCTTAAACCTATCATTTGCGTAGGCGAAACTCTCGAAGAAAGAGAAAACGGAAAGGTCGAAGAAGTGCTCGTTCGTCAAACGAAGGGCGCATTCGACGGTATCGACAAAGACGAACTCGACAATATCGTCATCGCATACGAACCCGTTTGGGCAATCGGTACGGGCAAAACCGCAACGGCGGAAGTCGCAAACGAAACAATCGCAATCATTCGCAGAACTATGGCGGAACTTTATTGCCCCAAGTGCGCGGAAAATCGCGTTCGTATTCAATACGGCGGAAGTATGAACCCCAAGAACGTCAAAGAACTTATGTCTATGCCCGAAATCGACGGCGGACTTATCGGCGGCGCGTCTTTGAAGGCGGTCGATTTCTCGCAAGTCGTCAACTACTAAGGTTTTTGACAACTCATACAAAATTTAGCGATCAAGAAAGGATTGCCGAGTTTTGCGTTGCATAATGCGCCGCAAAATCGGCAATCTAACCGTATAAAAATTCAACTTACAACAAAAAGGATATAACTATGAAAAAACTCGTTTTGGTTGTTATGGACGGCGTCGGAAAGTCGAAAACGGGACTCGGTGACGCTGTTACGCTTGCAAATACGCCGACTTTGGATATGCTCTTGAAAGAGTGTCCGAACACCTATATCAAGGCGCACGGCACGGCGGTAGGTCTTCCCAGTGACGACGATATGGGCAACAGCGAAGTCGGACACAACGCACTCGGTTGCGGTCAAGTTTATTCGCAAGGCGCAAAACTCGTTGAGGAAGCCATCGAAAGCGGCGATATTTTCAATTCCGCCGCGTGGCAAGAACTCAAAAACAACTGCGTTGCAAACGCAAGCGCAATGCACTTCATCGGCTTGCTCTCGGACGGCAACGTACACAGCAATATCGGACATCTAATCGCCTTGATTAAGGGCGCAAAACGCGACGGCGTAAAGAAAGTGTACGTTCATATTTTGCTTGACGGCAGAGACGTTCCCGCAACGAGCGCGCTCACTTACGTCGATATGCTCGAAAACGCTATGGCGGAATTGAACGACGATAATTTCCACTCCTGCATAGCAAGCGGCGGCGGTCGTATGGTCATCACGATGGACAGATATTTCGCAAACTGGGATATGGTTAAAGCAGGTTTCTACACCCACGTTTACGGCGAGGGCAGAGGATTTGCGAGCGCAACCGAAGCCATCGAAACGTATCGCAACGAAAATCCCGGCGTTATCGACCAAGATTTGCCCGCTTTCGTCATCAAAAAAGACGGTCAACCCGTCGGCGCAATGCACGACGGCGACAGCGTGATTTTGTTCAACTTCCGCGGAGACAGAGCCATCGAAATCTCTATGGCGTTCGACAATGCGGACTTCAACGGCTTCGACAGAGGCAATATGCCCAAAGTGCTTTATGCAGGTATGCTTCAATACGACGGCGACTTGCATTTACCGACGAGATTCCTCGTCGAACCGCCGCAAATCAAGTACACGCTCAGCGAATTTCTCGTCAATCACGGCGTGAAATCCTATGCCGTGTCCGAAACGCAAAAGTACGGTCACGTCACGTATTTCTGGAACGGAAACCGCTCTGAAAAGTTCAGCGACGAACTCGAAGTTTGGGAAGAAGTGCCTTCCGACAAGGTGTCTTTCGACCAACGTCCGTGGATGAAATCCGCAGAAGTCACCGACAAGGTTATCGAAGCGATAGAATCCGAGCAATACGGCTTTATCCGCTGCAACTATCCCAACGGCGATATGGTCGGACACACCGGCAATCTCGACGCAACCAGAATCGGCGTTGAAGCGGTTGATCTCGCTCTTGCAAGACTTCTCCCGATAGTCAAAAAGCACGACTACGCGCTCATCGTCACCGCCGATCACGGCAACGCCGACGAGATGCTCGAAAAGAACAAGAAAGGCGTCATTTCCGTGCGTACCGCGCACTCGCTCAATCCCGTTCCGTTCATCGTCTACAACTACGATTGCGAAATCGCAGACGGTTCGTTCGGACTTTCCGACGTAGCGGCAACGGCAGTGAAGATTATGGGGTTGGAGGCAGATCCCCACTGGAACCCGTCCATTATAAAGTAATCGCACCAAACAGCGTCTAACTTTGTCAGAGACACCCGTCCGACAACTCATTTACGATTAGTAAATTAGGGTTGCCGCTTAGGTGTCTCTTTCGCGTTATACATCTGTTTGGGTGCGATTATTTTTATAATGATTACGAATAGTAGTTTTGAAGATGGAATAGGACTTCTTAACGGACACTAATTCAAGGCGTTCTTATAAACGGTATGTGCTAATTCACAGACGGAACACGAGCCGCAAGGCGGCGAGCCTGTGAGCGCCGAACTTGACGATTAGTACAAGTGAACGGGCGAGTGTGGATTTTTTTTCGCCCGTGAACG
>URIX01000073.1 GCA_900547975.1 uncultured Eubacteriales bacterium
CAAATCCGTCCTTTTCGTCGGCACGAAGAAACAAGCTCAAGACGCAATCAAACAAGAAGCAGAGCGTTGCGATATGTTCTATATCAACCAAAGATGGCTCGGCGGTACGCTCACCAACTTCAAGACCATTCGTACAAGAATCGATCGCTTGAACAAAATCAATCAAATGGAACTCATCGGTGAGTTTGAACTTCTTCCCAAAAAGGAAGTTTCCGCTCTCAAGAAAGAACGTGACGATCTCGAAAAGAACCTCGGCGGTATCAAGAATATGCGCACTTTGCCCGGTTGCTTGTTCGTCGTAGACCTCAAAAAAGAAGAAAACGCCGTTAAAGAAGCACGCAAACTCAACATCCCCATCGTGGCAGTAGTCGACACCAACTGCGATCCCGATCTCGTTGATTACGTTATTCCCGGCAACGACGACGCTATCCGCGCAATCCAACTCTTCGCTTCCATCATCGCTGACGCTGTCATCGAAGCAAAACAAGGCGAATCTTTCACCGCTGCCGAAAAAGAAGAGGCGGTAGAGAAAGTTGAAGAAGCAGCACCTCAAGTCGAAGAAGCACCCGTCGTAGAAGAGAAGGCTCTTTCACCCGAAGAAGCGCTTGAAAAGGCAATCGCCGAAAAAGAAGCACAAGAATAATTTATCCAAATATTCCGCACGCAGACGTATATCTGCGTGCGATTTCAAAAAAATAACAGGAGAATATATATGGCATTCACAAGCAAAGATGTTATGGAACTTCGTCAACGCACCGGCGTCGGTATGATGGACTGCAAAAAGGCTCTCGTCGCAACCGACGGCGATATGGAAGCGGCAATCGACTTTTTGAGAGAAAAAGGTATGGCAACCGCTGCCAAGAAAGAAGCGCGCATCGCTGCGGAAGGTATCGTTTATGCCGCAAGCAAAAACGGCAAATCCGTCCTTTTGGAAGTTAACTGCGAATCTGACTTCGTGGCAGGCGGCCCCGTATTCAAAGAGTACGTCGGCAAAGTTGCAGACTATATCCTCGACAACGCAAACGTAACCGTAGAGGACGTTGTTGCGGCAATGCAACCCGTCACCAACGAATACGTTATGAAGATGGGCGAAAAACTTTCCATCCGTCGTTTCACCGTTTACGAAGCAAACGACACGACCGTTGACACCTATATCCATATGGGCGGCAAAATCGGCGTTATGGTCGAAGCGAGCAAGGGCGCAAGCGAAGAAGTCGTACACGACGTAGCACTTCAAATCGCCGCTGCAAACGCTCAATACGTAACTCGTGACGAAGTGCCTCAATCAGAAGTCGAGCACGAAAAAGAAATCCTCAAAGCGCAAGCAATGAACGAGGACAGCAAGAAGCCCGAAGCAATCATCGAAAAGATGCTCGTCGGCAGAATCAACAAGTTCTACAAAGAGGTTTGCCTTACGGAACAAGTTTTCGTCAAGAATCCCGACATCACGATTGCTCAATACCTCAAACAAAGCGGCGACGTCACCGTCATTCGTTTCACTCGTTACGCAATGGGCGAAGGTCTTCAAAAGAGAGAAGACGATTTCGTAGGCGAGGTTATGGCGCAAGCACACCTCAACAAATAAGCACTTTGAAAAAAGGAATGATTCGCTCATTCCTTTTTTTTAGACAAATTCGCATTTGAGCAGGTTAGATGTTCAAAAAAGTAGGGTATAATCTATTATGGCACAAGAGAATTTGAAGTATAAACGCGTCATTATCAAACTGTCGGGCGAGGCTCTTGCGGGAGCAAACGGCACGGGTATCGACCCCGAAAAACTCACTTACGTTTGCAAGGAAATCGCAGACGTAAAAGCACTCGGCGTTGATGTGGGTATCGTCATCGGCGGTGGTAACTTCTGGCGCGGACGTCAGGCAGATGACAAAATGAATCGTTCGACGGCAGACCATATGGGAATGCTCGCAACCGTTATGAACGCGCTTGCGATTCAGGACAAACTCGAACAACTCGGCGTACCCGTGAGAGTGCAAACCGCGCTCACGATAACAAAAGTTGCCGAGCCGTACATTTTGCGCAAGGCTATCCGCCACTTCGAAAAGGGCAGAATCGTTGTGTTTGCGTGCGGTACGGGCAATCCGTATTTCTCGACCGATACGGGCGCGGCGTTGCGTGCTTGCGAAATCGGCGCGGACGCGCTTCTTCTTGCCAAAAACGTCGACGGCGTTTACGATTCCGACCCCAAACTCAATCCGTCCGCAAAGAAATTCACAGAAATTTCTTATATGGACGTCATTTCCAAAGGACTCAAAGCGATGGACACAACCGCCATCACGATGTGTATGGACAACAATATCCCCATCGTATGCTTTGCTTTGATGGAAAAGGATAGCATTAAGAATGCTGTGTGTGGGGTTAATACCGGCACTATCATTCATTAAAAATTGTGCTAAATCGCGACTAACTTTGTTAGGCACGGCTTGCCTCAAAATCGTGTACGCAAGTACACTGGGTTTTGATTCAAGCCGTGCCTTTCGCGTTATTCATCGATTTAGCGCAATTTTTATAACTGAAATCTTATTCAACGCCTACTTATAAACGGGATGTGCGACTTTAAAAACGAGATAAAACCGCCGTCCGCGAACTTGCAGAGCGGACTTTTTAACGTTCACTCATTCAAGGCGTACTTATTAACGAAATTTGTTAATTCGAAGACAGAACGCGAGCCGCAAGGCGGTATTTTGCTACGCTTGATTTCCACACCGACATTCGGAATGACAACGAATTATTCGGCTTCGCAGCCGCCCAAACGTTGCTCGTAGACAGGCGGAGCCGAATAATATGCAATGACGAAGAA
>URIX01000074.1 GCA_900547975.1 uncultured Eubacteriales bacterium
CCGCCGTTGCGGCTCGTGTTCCGTCTGCGAATAAGCACATTCCGTTTATAAGTACGCCTTGAATAAGTGTTTGTAAATTCCGCAATAAATAACGGCGACCGTTTAGTCGCCGTTATTTATTGCGGAATAATTTATTAAATATCATTTTCTATGTCTTGCGAGTTGTCGGAAGCGACGGCAAGATTTTCGTCTACGGCTCGTTCTTCTTGCGTTTCGACGTCGCCGAGTTTAAGTTCGCTCTCGACCTCTGCGATTTCCTCTTGCGCTTCTTCCGTTTCGGCTGCTTCTTCTTCGGCTTTGCGCGCTTGAATTACGGTTGCCATTTCCGTCATTTTCGCCTCGTTCAATTTGAACTTCTTTTTGTAGATAATAAGCGTTGCTGCCATAAACACTATAGGAATCAGACACATACAAGCCAGCAAAATCTTTATGCTGTCCTGTCCGTTTGCTTGAACGTCGGCAATGACGTGTTCATAGGTTTCCGAACTCAGTTTTCTGTCTATATCGGTGATACGGTTGGTGTACGTGAGAACGCCTGCAACAATGTAGACAAGCGATACTATACCCTGATTTAGTGCGGACGACAGTTTTGCCGTGAACGGACGAAGTGCAAAAATCAAGCCCTCGTCGCGTCTGCCCGTCTTGTACTCGTTGTACTCGACCGTATTTGCGATGTTGATTACCATAATCATATAGAAGCCGCCGCTCCAACCCGCAATCGTGTTTGCGATAATCACCATGACGAAGCGCAAATTGAAGTCCATTCCCAAAACGCTGAACAGGTGAATTTTGGGAATCGTCAATCCGAAAATCATCATCAAAACATAGCCTATTATAAGTGAAATTCCGCCCGAATATATGAGTTTGTCACGACCGAATTTCTTTGAAATTGCAGGATAAAACACGGTGAAAACAGCCGATACTGCGGCAAATCCGATCCCGAACAGCATCCAAAGCGTGCCGTTGTACGCGTTGTCGAAATAGACGTACATCATCCCGAGTCCCCCGTTCACGACGCCCGTACCCGTCGAATACAGCAGCAATATGAGCGTGCTCCACAAAAGTTGGTCGTTCTTCGTGAGCACCTTGAACATATCTTTGAGTTTCATCGGCGGCGTTTTCATCAAACGAGCGGGCAACGGCTTTTCTTTTACGCCGAATATCGTGAACATCTGGAACGCAACCATAAGCACGCCCGCAGAAATACCCATAATCGCAAATGCGTTCGTAGCGCTTCCGCCGATGGGATGCTCGCCCATTGCGAATGTTGGAACGACAAGTCCGCAAAGACCGCCCGCAAGTCCTATGACGATCTGAGTGAATGTCATAAGTTTGTCGCGATCGTGCGGATCGCTTGTGAGCGAAGGCATCATCCCCCAATAAGAAATGTCGTTCATTGTATATGTGATGCTGAAAAGGAAATACATCGCCGCAAGCAACCCGATAAACGCCCACCCTTGCGCAGGCACGCAAAACAGCGTGATAATCACACCCGCCGTCGTCACACAACCTATGAGTTGCCACGGCTTATACTTGCCCCATTTCGTGCGAGTGTTTTCCACGATACCGCCCATAATCGGGTCGTTGAACGCGTCGAATATTCTCGCCGCGACAATGATGAACGTAATCGCGGTAAATTGAGCCGTATTCAGTGTTTTTGTGAATACGCAAAACGACAAAAGATAACCGTTGAATAAGTTGTACAGAAAATCCCGTCCGAATGTACCGAGAGCGTACATAAACAGATTGCGATTGGACAGTTTTTCGCTCGGTTGCGAAAAATTCGTCCCTTCGGCACTCGAAACTGCAGATACGTTTGTTTCTTCCTGCATAGTTGTCCCCTTTATGCTTAATATGATTATTGTATCAAAACGCACCCCTCATTTCAATAGCAAACGAAAAATAATCGCTATCTTCTCAAAAAACTTTTTGCAAACGACAGCAGTACGAACGCTTGCCGCGAAAGCGTCGAAAAAACGTATAAAAACGGCAAAAAAACGCCCATAATTTTCCAATCGATATTTACATTTTTACGACGATGTGTTAATATACTTAACGTAGGATAATTCCTAAAAAAATAACTATGTGAGGATTTATTATGGCAAAACGTAAAGGCGATTATTTCGGACTCGGTCGTATCGTAAGTCTTATTCTTGCAATCATTCCCGTCACTGCGTGGATTCTCGGCGCAGTCACAAGATTTTCGGAAGGCAAAATAGTTGCAGGACTTCTTCGTTTGATATTCGGCTTCAATATCGTATGGATCGTTGACCTCATTATGATGATTGTCAAGAAGTCGATTTGGCGTCTTCTCAACTGCTGATATGACGATAGAATTTGAAAACAAAACATACGACGACAAGAAGCAGGCTCTATGCGAGTTTGCTTTTTGTCACTTCCCCGTCACTGTGAAAATCGACGGCGAGGAACTTCGTTTCGATTGGTTCAGCGATTTGGAAAAATATATTCTAACTCACTGAAACGACAGTTTAATTATTGAAAATGCCCCTATAAAGTCCAAAATGCGACATTATAGGGGCGTTTTTATTCTTTCTCTACAAAAGCAAACAAACTATAACTTTAATTAAAATTTCCCCCTTCCTCACGTGTTTCCCCTACCGCCGTTCCCCCTCTGCATACTTTGAGGGA
>URIX01000075.1 GCA_900547975.1 uncultured Eubacteriales bacterium
CTACAACACATTCACAGGATGTGTTGTTTAACGCGTCGCGCCCATACCGCCGTTCAGTTTTTCCGCTTGCGCACAAAGTGCGCTTCACCAAGCAGATAATTTGGCGAAATTGCGGCGTGATGTTTTATCCGTGTTCGAACTGATAGCACAAATTCTCTGCGCGGTTAGCAAAGCAATAAATCGAGCGAGGTTTTTGGCAATACGCATTTATGCGATTGCCATCACATCAGCGACGATTTTTGCTTATTCGTCGTCTTTTACCAGTTCTCTATGTTTACACCCGTGATTCGTGCAGACGTAGTAAGTTTTGTCGTCGCGCTTCACCACTTTCATCGTAGAGCCGCAATCGGGGCAGAAATACGGCGCGGGGATATCCCAACTGATAAAATCGCACTTGGGATAATTCGTGCAACTGTAGAACGTCTTACCTGCTTTCGAGGTGCGTTTGCTCACGTCGCCGCCGCACTTGGGGCATTTGCCGACAACTTCCACGATACGCTTGATGTTCTTGCACTTGGGATAGTTCGGACAAGCGAGGAACGGACCGTATTTGCCGTGACGGACAACCATTTTCGCGCCGCATTTGTCGCATACGACGTCGCTTTCTTCGTCGGGAAGATAATTTCCGCCGCCCTGTTTTGCCGCGCGTTCGACAAATTTCATAAGTCGCGGATAAAACGCGCCTATGAGTTCCTGCCACTGTTGCTCGCCATCCGCAACCTTATCGAGCGCGCCTTCGAGGCGTGCGGTAAAGTTGAGATTCATTATGTCGGGGAAATTCTTTTCCATATACTCGCAAACCGCTTCGCCCAGTTGAGTCGGAACGATTGCTTTTTGCTGTTTTTCGGTGTATTCGCGCTTTGCGATGACCGAAATTATGCTTGCGTAAGTGCTCGGACGACCGATTCCGTTTTCTTCGAGAGCCTTGACAAGCGTTGCGTCGTTATATCTCGCAGGCGGTTTTGTAAACTTTTGCTCGCAACCCACGTCATCGAGATTGAGATGTTCGCCCTCGTTGAGGTCGGGCATAGTGTCGAGTTCCTTGTCCTCGTCGTTTTCCTCGACGGTTGCCGAGTACACGGCAGTAAAGCCCTTGAATTTAACGCTCTTGCCTTTGACCACGAAACCGAGTTTTTCGTCCTCGCTTTCGCCGAGAATATGCACGCGCATAGTGTTGTACTGTGCAGGGGTCATTTGCGATGCCATAAAGCGTTCATACACGAGTTTGTAGAGTCTGAACGCGTCCCTGTCCATCTTTCCCTCGAGGGATTTGGGCGTGCGGTTGAGGTCGATTGGACGAATTGCTTCGTGCGCGTCCTGGGCGTTATCGCTCGTTTTATAGACGTTCTGCACTTTCGGCGCGTATTCGCTGCCATAATTTTGCGCGATGTACGCAAGTGCGATTCTTGCAAAATCGGGTGAAATACGCACGCTGTCGGTACGGATATACGTTATGAGCGCGTGTTGTCCTTCTCCCTCGATGTTTACGCCTTCGTATAGTTGTTGCGCAACTCTCGACGTGCGCTCTGCGGTCATATTGAGTTTGTGGCTCGCCTCTTGTTGCATCGTACTCGTCGTAAACGGCGGCGCGGGTTTCGAGGAAGATACGCTCTTTTTCACTTCGTCGACGCGATAGTCGCACTTTCTCATAAGGTCGGCAATCGCATACGCCTCGTCTGCGCAAGAGGGTTTGATTTTCTCGCCGTTCTTGTCGTTGAGCGCGGCTACGAAAAGATTTGCTTTCGTCTTTTTCGCGCCGTCTTTTAGAAGCATTGCGCTTATTGTCCAGTATTCTTCGGGTTTGAAGTTGCGGATTTCCTTTTCTCTGTCCACAATCATTTTGAGCGCGGCGGATTGCACGCGTCCCGCCGAAAGACTGGGTTTGAGTTTGCGTGACAGAATGGGCGAAATCTTGTAACCTACGAGTCTGTCAAGCACGCGTCTTGCCTGTTGCGAGTTGACGAGATTCATATTTATCTCGCGCGGATTTTCCATAGCGGCGCGAACGGCTTTTGGCGAAATCTCGTTGAACTCGATACGCACTTTGTCGCCCTCGACGCCGAGCGTGTTTTTAAGGTGCCACGATATAGCCTCGCCTTCGCGATCGGGGTCGGTTGCGAGGTAGACTTTGTCGTACTTTTTGACTGCTTGCGAGAGTTGTTTTATGGTTGCTTCTTTGTCCGGCGTGACAATATACTGCGGTTTGAAGCCGTTGTCGACGTCGATGCCCAACGAACGCGTAGGCAAATCGCAAACGTGTCCTTTGGACGCAAGCACCGCGGCGTCGTTGCCCAAATACTTTTGAATGGTCTTTGCCTTGTGCGGTGACTCAACGATAATGAGTTGTTTCATTCTATCTCCTGCTATTGTGTTGTTTTAGGTTTCGTTATTGTTTTTTTCGAGAAACTTTAATAAAGTTTCCCCTTTCCTCACGTGTTTTCCCTATCGCCGTTCCCCCTCTGCATAAATTTGAGGGAACCCACGGCGACCGCGTAGCGGGGGACAACACTCGGTGCTCGCATAGAAAGGG
>URIX01000076.1 GCA_900547975.1 uncultured Eubacteriales bacterium
AGTTCAGGCACGGATAAGAACTCAAACCGCAGTTCCGCCAAATTATCTGCTTGGTGACGTGCCTATCGGAACGTTTTTCCTTTTTTCCTGCGCTGAGGCAACATCAATACGCAAGCGGAAGATTTGAATGTTCCCTACTCTGTCACAGTGCTAGTATATGCGCACACGTTTGCGCACATACACGCGCACGGACTCTTTATACACGAATTATAAATCTTCGGTGCATAAATGTCAACACCAAATTTAAGGTTTTCTTAATATTTCAGCATTTTACGCCACAAAAGCCGACGTTTTATCCACATCAAATGTATGATGTCGATACATATTTTTGAATTTGTTGTTTTTCTTGCGATTTGTAATTTTGGATATTTATACATATATATACAATATTTTTGAATAATACGGATTGTTTATGCGTGATAATCGCTATATAATACATAAAATGTATAATAAGTACAATCGTGTGCGTACACATACGCGCTCGCCCGTTGCGCATAGCGCACGATGGATTTCTTTAATAAGTTTTTTAATATAAGTACACGAATCATAGACGATTAGTGTGATATTGCGACTTTGTCGCAGTTATGGAAAATTGATTTTTCCGATTGTCATTCAGATTTGAATTAATAATAAAAAAATAGAACTTCCCCTTCCTCACGTGTTTCCCCTACCGTCGTTCCCCCTCTGCATAAATTTGAGGGAACCCACGACGTCCGCTCCGCGTGGGGCAACACTCGGTGCTCGCATAGATAAGTATCGTTCACTCATTATGCCACTTCGCCTGCGTGGCGGCTTCGCAACAGAATGCCACGCATTCTCGTACTATTCGTCGTGCTTCGGCGCTCGCTTTTCTCGCCGCCTTGCGGCTCGTGTTCCGTCTGCGAATTTGCGCATTCCGTGTACGAGTAGTCTTCGAATAAGTTTTCGTTTCGGGTGTGGGGTGAAACCCCGCCCGCAATTATTAATTAATAATTATTAATTATTAATTTTCTTGCATTGCTTTTATTGCTTCAATAGAACGCATATAGTAGCATTGTTTTCTTTTTGATTTATCGCGTATCCCCTCAATCGGCGACAAAATTCCGAAGTTCGCGTTCATCGGCTTGAAATCCAACGCGCGAGTGGATATATATTCGCAAAGAGAGCCGATTATAGTGACGTCGGACGGAACGGCGTATTCTTTGCCGTCAAGTTCGCTTGCAAGCGACTTTGCGGCTATCATTCCGCTCATTATGCTTTCGACGTAGCCTTCCACGCCCGAAAGTTGTCCTGCGATATAAAGGGGTCTTTCACCCTTCACTCTGAACGTCTTTTCGAGAACGCCGGGGGCATTGATATAGGTGTTTCTGTGCATAACGCCGTATCTTATGAAATCGGCGTGTTCGAGCGCGGGTATGAGGCTGAAAACGCGCTTTTGCTCGCCGTAGGTAAGATTAGTTTGGAATCCCACGAGATTGTAGCAATCGCCTGCGATGTTTTCTTTGCGGAGTTGCACGACGGCGTAGGCTTTTTCGCCCGTTTGCGGATTGCGAAGTCCTATGGGCTTCAACGGGCCGAAACGAATGGTGTCGCTGCCGCGCTTTGCCATTTCCTCGATGGGCATACACCCGTCGAAAAGTTCGCTTTTTTCAAAATCGTGCAACACGACGGTTTTGGCGTTTACGAGTTCGTTGTAAAAACGCTCGTACTCATCCTTTTGCATTGGCAGATTCAAATAGTCCTCGCCACCCTTGCCGTATCTTCCGCCGAAATACGCTTTTTGCATATCTATGCTGTCGAAATCAACGATAGGCGCGATTGCGTCGTAGAAAAACAGTCTGCTTTTGCCCGTGAGTTTCCCCACTTCTTCCGCAAGAGCGTCGCTCGTAAGCGGACCGCTTGCCACGATTGTGGGAATATCCTCGTCAAGCGAAGTCACTTCTTCTCTGACGAGCGTGAAATCGGCATATTCGCCGAGTGCTTTTTCAACCGCTTTCGAAAACTTTTCTCTGTCCACCGAAAGCGCGCTTCCGCTCGGCACGGCACATTCTCTTGCGATAGGCAAGAGCGCACAACCCAAAACGTCGAGTTCCGCTTTCAAAAGTCCCGACGCCGTGCAAGGCTCGGTGGATTTGAGCGAGTTTGAGCAAACGAGTTCGGCAAGAGAATCGCCTTTATGCGCACCCGTAGTCTTGACGGGACGCATTTCGTACATTTTTACGGCGAATCCTCTTTTCAGCAGTTGCAATGCGCTTTCGCACCCCGCAAGCCCGCCGCCTATAATTTTTACAACCTGTTTGCTCATTTTCGTTTGTTTTCGTTTTTTATTTGTGCGAGAAACTTTGAATTGAAGCTTCCCCCTTCCTCACGTGTTTGGACTTCGGCGTTTGCGAGGCA
>URIX01000077.1 GCA_900547975.1 uncultured Eubacteriales bacterium
ACCAAACAAGAATAAAACGAACCCGAGAGACAATCTTGAGTTCGTTTTGTTTTTTACAAGAAAACCGCTCTTTATGAGCGGTTTCGTGTGAATGTTTTTGATGAAGTAAGTATTATTTCTTGTCCGCCTTTTCGTCGAGAAGCGCGGTTGCTTTTTCAACTTGTTGCGCTTTGAGAAGGTCGCGGATTTCACGAAGCAAATCTTCGCTTGTTTCGGGTTTTGACGCTTGTGCCGCCGCTGCCGCTTCTGCGTCTGCTTTTGCTTGCGCTTCGTCGCGAGCCGCTTTGATTGCTTTGAGTTCCTTCTTGGTTGCGATTTTGCCTTTGATTGTCGCTTTTTCTTCCGGTGTGAGGGATTCGAGGAATTTCGTATCGCGTTTAAGTCCGACGAATCCGCCTTTAACGGAATTGATAAGTTTGATTATCGCAAACAAAACAATGGCAGTAAGTAAAAATGTGATGATTGCACTGATTACCGCGCCAAAATCCATTATGACTGCTTCTTTTATTACCGTGCCCGCTTCGTCTACAACGGGATTTCTTAAAACGACTTGCAAACTTTTGCCGTCGCCAAGAGGAATCATATTGATGAGCGGTTGGAGAATACCTTTAACAAGCGCCGTTACGATAGCGGTAAAAGCACTGCCGATAATCATACCAACGGCGAGATCGAGAACACTGCCTTTGTTGATAAATGCCTTAAATTCTTTCCAGAGTTTGAACTCGGGTTTTTTAAGTTTTTTCATAAAAGTTATCTCCTTCGTTGATGTAGTAAACAATATAATACTTTTCGTATTTTAAGTCAAGAAAATGGGCAATTTGATAAAATTTGAGGGATTTTTCGGCTATTTTCGCAAAATAATTGACTTAAATCTGCCTCTCGCATACAATAAAACTCGCTAGGGGTGCTGTAAAGCTGAGATGATACCCTCAAACTTGTGAGATAATCCTCGCGTAAGGAAGCAACGAAACGTAAGTTTTAAGATATTGCCTTTTCTTTTCAAGTTCCCCAAATAGCAGGAGGACTTTTTTTATGGATATCGAAACGTTAAGCGACAAGTTGCAATTCGTTGCGCTTTACCTTGCGGTTGCGTTGGTAGCGGCGTTTATAATCGTCGGCTTGCTCGTGTGGTTCAAAAGACGTGACAAGTTTGCCGATTTCAAAAAGTATGTCGTAGGCATAACGACGGGCTTTGCCGTAACTATGGTCGTGGTGTTTGCCTACGTCAAATTCCAGTGCAACATCGACGATATGCAGGCAAAACTCTTTTACCCCATACTCGCAACGCTCATAACCGTGGTCGCGGGGGCAATCGCAATGCTCGTAAGTTCGCTTTTCAGCAATAAGGCGGTCAAGATTTCTTTTATCGTCACAGCTGTTTTGACGCTCGGTTGCTTTATCGCCACGATGGTGCTTATGTCGCAATACTACGGCGATATTGCAGACTATTACCCGAACGCAAACCTCGTCGGAATGATCGTGTCCGCAGTCGTGTTTATGGTGATGATGGTGGTGATGTGGTTCGTCGGCGACAAGCGCAAGATGAGCGACACTCGCTCTATCGTTTACGGCGCAATCTCGATCGCGCTTTCGTTTGCGTTGTCGTATGCAAAACTTTTCAAACTGCCGCAAGGCGGATCGGTTACGTTCGCAAGCCTTCTTCCGCTTATGATTTACTGCTGTATGTTCGGCACGAGAAGGGGACTTATCGTGTGCACGATTTACGGCGTATTGCAAGCGTTGCAAGACCCGTTCATCATTCACCCGATGCAATTCTTGCTCGACTATCCTCTCGCTTTCGGTCTTATCGGCGTCAGCGGTATATTTATGGAAAAGGGCGTGTTCAAGGACAAAAAGGTGGTTGCGTTCTTGCTCGGCGGCGTGCTTGCCGTGGTGTTGAGATACGCTTGCCACGTCTGCTCGGGCGTATTTGCGTTTGCGGATTATGCAGACCTTGACAAGTACGACACGGCAATCGCGTACAGTATGGCGTACAACTCGTTTGCGTTCGTCGATATGCTCATCGCGCTCGTCGCGGGAAGCACGTTGTTTGCCTCGAAATCATTCGCCGCTCTTATGCAAAAGTCGAGCGACGTGAACAAGGCGACGGAAGTCAAAGCCGAACAACCGACCGACGATGACGAAGATTTGGACGAGATAGACAAGCAAATTATTGAGGAACAGAGCAAAAACCGTCGTTGATAAACGCGAGTTTTGCGAACAAACGGACGAGACGGAACGCGAGCCGCAAGGCGGCGAGAAAGGGAGCGCCGAGCTTGATGGATAGTACAAGCGACTGCGCCGTTTGGGTGCGAAGCTGGCGCACAAAGCGCAGTGGCA
>URIX01000078.1 GCA_900547975.1 uncultured Eubacteriales bacterium
CTGCGCCGTCTGTTGGCCACTGCCTGGCGCACAAAGCGCAGTGGCATAATGAGAGAAATGCCCCTATCTATGTGAGTGCCGACTTCCCCTCTTGCGAACGATGTGCAATCTTTTAGAGAATTGGCGCAAGTTTGAGCAATAGGGGAAAGCCCGAAGGGAAGGGGTGACGTGTGATTTAAAGTTCACGCCGTCAAACTTTTGTAGAGGAAAAAAATAGGAGTTGTTATGTTTGAAAAAGAATTAACAAATGCGCTTGCTGTCGAAGGTCTTTCGCCGCAAGACGTGGAATCTGCTCTCGAAACGCCGAAAGAAGCGAAAATGGGAGATATTTGCTTGCCGTGCTTCAAGTTTGCACGCACTATGCGCCTTGCGCCGCCCGTTATCGCAAACAAACTTTTGCCTTACGTTCAGGCTCTCGATTTTGTGGACAAAGTCGAGGTCGTGGGCGGCTATCTCAACGTATTCTTTGACAGAAACACGCTTGCGAAAAAGGCTCTTGAAAGCGCGACGGACGAAAATGTCGGCGCAAGCGACGAAGGCGCAGGCAAAACCATTTGTATCGATTATAGTTCGGTCAACATCGCAAAGCCTTTCCACATCGGACATCTCGGCACGACCGTCATCGGCGGCGCGCTCTATCGTATATTCGAACATCTCGGCTACAAGGTCGTCGGAATAAACCATCTCGGCGACTGGGGTACGCAATTCGGAAAACTCATCGTCGCAACTCGCAAATGGTCTTCTCTCGAGGAAGTTGCAAACAACGACGAATACTTCCTCAACAAACTTTACGTCCGCTATCACAAAGAGGCGGAAGAACACCCCGAAATGGATGATGAGGCTCGCGCTTGGTTCAAGCGTATCGAGGACGGCGACGAGGAAGCGACAAAGTATTTCGACGTATTCAAAAAGGTCACTATGACCGCCGTCGGAAAGATTTACGACCGCTTGAAAATCAAGTTCGACAGTTATGCGGGCGAGAGTTTCTACAACGACAAAATGGAAGCGTGCCTCGACATATTGAGAGAGAAAAACTTGCTTGTCGAAAGCGACGGCGCACAAGTGGTAAACCTCGACGCATACGATATGCCCCCGTGCCTTTTGGTCAAGGCGGACGGCGCGACTCTTTACGCGACGCGCGACATCGCCGCGGCATACTATCGCAAGAAAACATACGACTTCTACAAATGCCTCTACGTTGTCGCATATCAGCAGAATCTGCACTTTAAGCAACTGTTTCAGGTGCTTAAACTAATGGATTTTGCGGGTGCAAACGATATGGAACACGTCGCATACGGTATGGTTTCTATGGAAGACGGCTCTATGTCAACGCGTTCGGGACGTGTAATCTGGCTTCAGGAAGTGCTTGACAAAGCGGTTGAAAAAGCAAGAAAAATCATCGAGGAAAAGAATCCGAACGCACCAAACAAAGACGAAATCGCAGAGAGCGTCGGCGTAGGCGCAGTGGTGTTCTCGTCGCTTTGGAACAACCGTATCAAAGACATCGTATTCTCATACGACAAGGTGCTCAATTTTGACGGCGAAACCGCACCTTACGTTCAGTATACTTACGCTCGTTGTGCAAGCGCGCTTCGCAAGGGCGGCGACGTCGATTATGCAAACGTCGACTTGTCCGCAATAACTTCCGACGAGGGTTACGACGTCATAAAATCCGTCATCACCTTTGGCGATTCCGTACGCCTTGCCGCAAAACTTCGCGAGCCGTGCTACGTCACTCGTCACATCGTCGACCTTGCCGAAAAGTTCAATCGTTTCTACATCGATCATCGCATACTCGTTGACGACGCACCCACTCGCAACGCACGTCTTGCTCTCACCAAAGCGGTGGGCAACGTGATAAAGTGTGGGTTGGGGTTGCTCGGCATTTCCGCTCCCGAAGAAATGTGAGTGTGCCAAACAGCGTCTAACTTTGGCAGAGGCATCCAACTGTCAACTCATTTACGATTAGTAAATTAGGGTTGCCATTTGGATGCCTCTTTCTCGTTATACATCTGTTTGGCGCACTCACATACGTAATCGCTATTGAGCGAATAACTGTGGACGCGATTGACGTAAGCGTAACAATCGCTATTCCGTCACTTCGTTCCTTACAACGCCCTTTTGTTCACCCGTCACGTACGAATAGTACGCTGGGCGGGTTCGCAAAGGGGCGTTTCCTTGTTCTTCATCTCAATATCGGCTTACATCGTTTTTGTGTTCTAAAAGGTTTAATTAAAATTTCCCCTTTCCTCAGGTGTTTGGACTTCGGCGTTTGCGAAGCAATCCGCCTCGTTCGCTTTGGCTACAACACATTCACAGGATGTGTTGTTTAAC
>URIX01000079.1 GCA_900547975.1 uncultured Eubacteriales bacterium
TCCCTCAAAGTATGCAGAGGGGGAACGGCGGTAGGGGAAACACGTGAGGAAGGGGAAAAATTTAATTTAAGAGTTCACGCCGTCAGACTTTTGTAGAGTAAGGAAGTGGGGATTTAGAGTTCACGCACTACACCCTTGTAGAGGAAAAACTAAACACGTGAGGAAGGGGGAAGTTTAATTCAAAATTCGACAACAAAAACAAGTTTTTGTACTATTAAAATTCAGGTGTCGATTATTCAAAAAAATATTTAGAAAAATTTAAGGTTGGGCGCGCTTTTTGGGATTGACTTGCGTAACCGTTTTATATTAATATTATTGCAAATCAAACAGATTGTATCGCAATGCTCGCAGTCGCAGACCGTTTGCGAGTCGTGTAAAATCTTATAGTACTGTAGCAAAAAAACGATTGACCATTCACGTTTGCAATCGATATTTCATATCAAGGATTGTATTTTTTAGGGTGAGAAGATGAGAAAATTTGTATGTGTTTCGCTTATAGTCGTGTTGCTCCTGACAAGCGCGGTGCTTTTTGTTGCTTGCAACAAAGAGGATGAAGTCACTTCTACGGGCGAATTTTTGAAAGACGTTGCAAACGTTGCGACGAGACCGAGCGATTTTGACTCGCTTTTCGACGCCGCCGCAAAATCCGCTATCGAAAAAGGCGTTGCCGAGGCGCAAAAATCCGATGACGACGAAACCAAAGACCAAGAAGCAATCAAAGACGCCGTTATGCTTCTTTACAATACGGCAAACAATTCCCGACTCAACAACGAACATCAGAAAAAAGGTGTATCGCTTATGGTTCAACGCTCGCTCGGCGGAAACGAACAGGGCAGAGTGTATATGAACGGTTTTACCTTGCAAAGCGGCGGAAAATGGTACTATCAACTCGCTTCGCAAGCGGCAAAGGGCGATGTTGCGGGCTTTGAAACCATCGCAAAAATTATGAGCCCTATCGCGGGCAATTTGCAAGTTGCCTACACCCTTGACAGTCAAAAATACAACTATGCGTACATTATGGGGACGGCAACCCAAATGGACTGCATGTCCAACCTGTTCCCGTATGCGAGTTTCATCATCCCCAAGGGCGACGAACCCAAAGAGTACGAAAACTTCGACGCGTATAAAGCGGACAGAAACTGCCGCGACGGTCAACTCGAACTCAACAATATGCGCATTTATCGCGAATTGCTCAAGGATTGCCAAATTTCCTACGATTCCGCAAAGCATTGCTATTCCGTTAAGTTTGCAATCGACTGCGAAAACGGCGACGAGGAACTTCTCAAAGACTTTCAATCCAACTCTCGTCTTGACCTCGATATTGGCGTAAAATCCTTTACAATCAACAATACGATAAGCGGTTGGCGCGCCGAGCTCGAAGTGTGGGACAACGGCTACGTCAGAGCATTCCGCTCGTACGAGGACTGGGCGATGATCGTCAAAGTCATCGGTATGAACGTTCCCGTCGAGTCGCACCCCTCAAACGAATTCGTCTACGTTTGGAATACAGAAGAAATTATAAAGATTATCTCGCAAGACGAACGCCTCGAAACAACGCTTCGTTCCAACACTCTCGCACAAGACAGCGTGAAAATCGAAAAGTGTGTAGACTACTATGCAAACCTTGCTCAAAACAACAGCGTATTTGTCTTTGACTGGTTTACGTTCAGTCTTGCGCTTGCCGGTAGTGTAGTCGGTGCAATCATCATCGTTGCAATCGTCCTTGCCATTCTTTTCAAGAAAGGCAAACTTCCCAAACTTCAAGCAGCAATCGAACGCGACAAAGCGCGTCGCAAGGCTATCAAGGCTCAGGATATAGAGGATAAGACTGAGAAGAAAGAGAAAAAACTGCGCTAAATCGCGCCTAACTTTGGCAGAGGCACTCTCAAAATGAGAGTGCCTCTTTTTAGTCCTCTACAAGAGTGTAATGCGTGAACCTTAATTAAAATTTCCCCTTTCCTCAGGTGTTTGGACTTCGGCGTTTGCGAGGCAATCCGCCTCGTTCGCTTTGGCTACAACACATTCACAGGATGTGTTGTTTAACGCGTCGCGCCCATACCGCC
>URIX01000080.1 GCA_900547975.1 uncultured Eubacteriales bacterium
GTTAAACAACACATCCTGTGAATGTGTTGTAGCCAAAGCGAACGAGGCGGATTGCCTCGCAAACGCCGAAGTCCAAACACCTGAGGAAAGGGGGAAGTTTAATTTAGAGTACACGACGATAACTCTTGTAGAAAAAAAGCACCCCTCTCGATATTACGAGAGGGGTGCTTTTTTCAATTTGTTTATTCTTTGTCGGTGTCTTCACCATCCTCATTTTGTGCGGTTTCACCGTTTGCGTTGTCAATCAACGCGATTTTCTTTTCGTTCTTTGCCGCTTTCTTTGCAAGACGTTTTTGCTTTTCTTTCTCTCGCTTTGCGGCGAGTTTGGGAAGTTTGCCTTTCTTGACGAGCACTTCGATAGTCACGACGATAACGATTATCACTGCCGCAACGCAACCGACTGCTATGCCGAAAAAGTCGAAAAAGCCGAGTTGAATCGTGTTCACATAGTCGGGATCGCTGTACGCTTCGATGTATTGGTCGATGGTTTCGACACGGGAATGTTTGTCCTTTTCCTTAATATCGACGTCCTGTCCGACGAGTTGCAAAATTTCGTCTTCCGTCCAAACGTAACTGTATTTATCAACAGGTTTGCCGCTTGCCGTGCCCGCGTTTCTGTCTGCGTGCGATTCAAAATATTTTGCGTAGCCGTTGTCCCACATTTGAAGGGTTGCGGTGTAGGACTTGTAGAAGTTGATTTTTTGTCCGCCCTCTTTCATATCCTCTTGCGGCTTTGCAAACCATTTTTCAAGAAGTTCGGTGTCCGAATCCATATCTATTGCAAAATCAACCGTATAGAGACCGTTTTCGAGTTTTATAGTCGCGTTGTCGGCAATAATCTCGGCGCAAAAGTCCATATTGTTGATTTCGTGGATAGAGTTGTTCAAAACGTGAAGTTTGTTGTTGAACTCGTCAAGCGTGAGCGGACTCTCGAACGGATGGTCCTTTTCCTGAATCTCGAATTTAGCATACGGAAAGGTCGGAACGGAACAATCGCACGAATATGCAACACCCTTACCGGCAAAGAACCAGTAGTTGCCGTCGCCGTTGGTGTATGCGACTTTCAAATATCCTGCAAACGCCGCAGCGGCTGCCGCCATAACTTTGTACAGCGGGTCGTCGGACGCAGGCTGTACACTCGTTGCGAGTTGATAGTACCACTTGTCGCCGTTGCGAAGATTGAACGAGTGCATTATGACTTTTGCCATCTCGATACCGGCGTCGCTCTCTTGCACCACAAGCGACAACGGGGTGTTGATTCTGCTTTCGTTTGCGGACGTATAAAGAGCCATAACCGCGGCTTTGATTGCGGCTTGGTCTTTGGTTTCGTCGTCGTCCGCTTTCGCGCTTTCGGCAACGCCTTTGTCGATAATCGCCTTGTTTGCCGTAAACGATTCGAGAGCCGAATAATCGGGACGCGCTCCCGTCGGCATTTCAAACGACGTTGGAACGTCTTGAGCGTTTTTGTCGTTGCACGCCGCAAGAGCAAACACACAAGTTGCAATCAACGTGAGCGCAAGCACGCTTGCAATGATACGTTTTTTCATAATCTACCCTTTTAGATTAAAGATTTTAAGCCTATCGATTAAATATATAAAATATATAAATAAAAGACAGCACTATACTATTTTACAGTTTGTATCGAATGTTGTCAAGCGAGAAAAGAGGTAAGGAAAAAACGAGAAAAGTTTTTATGCGGTTGGCATATTCGAGGCGTACTTATTAACGGTATGTGTTTATTCGCAGACGGAACAAAAACCACCGTCCGCGAACTTGCAGAGCGGACTTTTAACGCACACTCATTCAAGGCGTTCTTATACACGGAATATGCTAATTCGAAGACGGAACACGAGCCGCAAGGCGGCGAGAAAAGCGAGCGTCGAAGCTCGACGATTAGTACGAGAATGCGTGGCATTCTGTTGCGAAGCCGCCACGCAGTCGAAGTGGCATAATAAGTGAAATGTCCCTATCTATGCGAGCACCGAGTGTTGTCCCCCGCTGCGCGGTCGCCGTGGGTTCCCTCAAATTTATGCAGAGGGGGAACGGCGATATGGGCGC